>JAKLIU010000130.1 GCA_022709445.1 Spirochaetota bacterium
CTGGCCCACGTCGCCCGATACCACGGCCTCCGGCAGGTCCTTCCCGAGCTCGATGCGCACGCTCTGGTCCACCGAGCGCTCGGCGAACTCCGCGACCCGGCGCAGGGCCTCGTCCAGCCTGAAGCGGGCGCTTTCCGGCGAGCGCTTGCGGGTCAGGGTCAGGAGGCGCTTGACCGACGAGGCGGCGCGGGTGGCGGACCGGTCGATGATGTCCAGCTCCCGTCCCATGTCGCGCACGTCGGCGTAGCCCCCGGTCTCGATCCCCTGCCTGATGAGCGACACCGCGCCTATGATGCCCGAGAGCGTGTTGTTGAAGTCGTGCGCTATCCCGCCGCTGAGCGTTCCCACCGCCTCCATCTTCTGGGCGTGGTCCAGGTTGCGGATGCGCTCGATGTTCGCCTCCGCGAGCCGGCGCTCCTCGGTGACGTCGCGGGCGATGATGGACAGGATGGTCCCGTCCGCATGCGGGATGGTGAAGGAGTCGCTCTGCACCAGGCGGCGCTGCCCGTCCGCGCGCAGGATCTCCGACTCGATGATGCGCCTGGTCCAGCCGGCGTCCTTGCCGTCCAGCACGGCGCGGATGGCGTCGTGGATCCTGCCCGGGTCCCTGCGATCGGGGGGCTCCATGGACGCCCGCAGGTCCCAGTACAGGGCGCCCACCGCGTCCTTGGCCGGGATCCCCGTCATGGCGGCCATGGGCTCGTTCCAGCGCACCACGCGGCCCTCCGTGTCGGTCAGCACGATGCCGTCCAGGGAACGCGCCATGAATTCGTCCATGAGCAGTCCCGCGTCCGCCAGGCGCCGTTCGGCCCTCGCGCGCGCGCGCTCCGGCCTCAGGTCCACCGCGGTAAGGACCATGCCCTCGTTGCCCGCACCGGTCACGCGGTGCATGCGCAGGCTCACGGGGATGGCCGCCGGTCCCAGGGTGGTCCGGTGCTCGACGGACTCGGCGGCGCGGCAGTCGGTGCACAGGGAGAGTTCCGCGATGCCCGCGGGCAGCATGTCTCGGGACCGCATCCTTCGGGCCCGCTCCAGGGTTCGGGCCCCCATGGCCTCCACCGCGCTGGCGTTGGCCCATACCACGCGGCCGGAGTCGTCCAGGTAGACGACGAAGGCGGACATGCTCTCCAGGATCGCCAGCGCTTCGCGCGAGGGCAGCACGGACAGGAGGCCGTAGCGGTCCATGGCGACGATCATCCCCACGGACAGGATGACTATCCAGATGATCGCCATGTTGGGGAAATCGATGCCCAGGAACAGGAAGATGGAATCGGTGATGAAGCCCAGGATCCCGGCGGCCAGGTAGGAGCTCCCGAGCACCTGCAGGCGTATGCGGGTCCGGCGGTTGTCCGAGCGCTTCCTCCGCCGGAAGGCGATGATCACCGAGGCGAGTATGTAGGAAAAGTAGTGGATGACGAACAGGAAATAGGCGGCGTTGTGCCGTATCGTGAGCATCCAGTACCCGCCCCGGTACTCGGGGGCCGTGAGGACCATCATGGGGGTGGCCACGGTGAGCGCCAGGGAAGGCAGGTACATCGCGGCGATGAACGGCTTGCGGTACCTGCCCCTGATCAGGGGGGAATCCGTCACCATGAGCGTGAAGTGCAGCATGATGGGCGGGAACACGCACCAGGTCCACGAAAAGGCGCGGTAGAGCCAGTCCGCGGTGTCCCGGTCCGGCGTACCGTACCAGAAGGAGGCCGCGGTCGCCCAGATCGCGAAGACCACGTTGAACAGGACGGCGAGGCGGTTGGTCGGCGAACGCGAATCCAGGCTGAACACCTTCCATGCGCAGAAGGCGAACGCCGCCGCGGCCATGAAGGCGAGCCTTGAGAGCCAGACTGTGGCGAACGTGGCAGGCATGGAAACCCCGGGCTCGACTTTGATGGATGCGCGGACGCCGGCTTTCGGGCCGGCGACCGTCGTTTCATTTTCGCCCGAAAGCCCGTCACTGTCAAACCCGGGCGCGGGAAAACCGGTAGCCTGCGGCCTTGATCCGCCGGCGACCGGCGCGGGTTCAGAAGAGGCTGGCGTCCAAGCGGCCGCCGGTCACGCACTTGCCCGAGAGCGAGGCGGTCGGGATGGCCGAGCCGAGTATGGCCGCCTTGATCTGGGCCGCGGTGGCCGCGGGGTGGGTGGCCGCGTACAAGGCCACGGCGCCGGACACGTGGGGCGTCGCCATGGACGTACCCGAGTACGAGGCATAGCTGGAGCTGCGGCCGTTCCTGCTGGGGACGGTGGAGTACACCGCGGAGCCCGGCGCGCCTATGTCCACCCTGTTGGCGCCGTAGTTCGAGTAGCTGGCCAGGTTGCCGGCCGAGTCGATGGCCGCCACGGCGATGATGTTCTCGTTCGGGTAGCCGGCCGGATAGCTGATGGTGGTTTCCAGGTCCAGGCTCTCGTTGCCGGCGGCCGCGACGAACAGGATGTCGGCGGCTCCGGCTCGCCCGATGGCGTCCTGCAGGAACTGGGAGAACGCCCCGCCGCCCCACGAGTTGCTGGAAGCCGGCATGAGGAGGCCGTGGCGGAGCTTGAGGTCCGTCAGGTAGTCCACCGCCAGGATGGCCGCTTCCGTGGTGCCGCCGTTGGAACCCAGGAACTTGGCCGAGATGATGGTCACGTTCCAGCACACGCCGACCACGCCCTTGGCGTTGCCGCCGATGGCCCCGATGGTGCCGGATACGTGGGTGCCGTGGTCGTCGCTCACCCCGTCGTAGGTTCCGTTGTCGCCGTTGGCGAAATCCCAGCTGTGGATGTCGTCCACGTAGCCGTTGCCGTCGTTGTCGATGCCGTCGACGGGGTCCCAGGGATTGGTCCAGATCTGCCCGGCCAGGTCCTCGTGCGCGAACATGGCGCCTTCGTCGATGACGCCGATGTGCACCGTCCTGCTGCCCGTGTGGCCGGCGGCCCAGGCTTCGGCGGCCTGGCTGCCGAACTGGTTCGCCGGCGTGGAGGCGTTGCCGTACATGCCCCAGAGCGAGCCCGACATAAAGTAGGTGTCGTTGGAGACGGCCTGGTGACGGTAGATGTAATTGGGCTCCGCGTACGCTACCTCGGGCATCCTGCGCAGTGCGCCCGCGGCTTCCGTCACTCCCATGGGGGTGTGGACCACGACGATGCCCTCTCCGTCGCCGGCGCGTTTCATGGCCGCCGTCAGGATGGTCCTGGCGTGCGTGCCGCCGATGGCCCTGAGGGCCGCTCCGCGCGCCTCGGGTCCGAGGCCGGGCACGAACTTGACCAGCAGTTCGCCGGGCACGAAGACGGCGGCCGGATCGAGCGTGTCGGGCGACCGGCTGTCGGCCGTCGTGACGGCCGGGTTCCGCGCATCGACCGACAGCGTATCGACGCCGCAGGATGCCATGATCGCCAGGCTGGCGACCGAGAGGGTGAACAGGACTTTCCTCATGCGACTCCCCCAGGACACGAACGGATGTGCGCGGCCACCGATGCCGCGAGAGCTGTACCGTTGCAGTACCCGGGATGGGTTCGGGCGGTTGCCGGAAAGTGAAGAAAAATTCCGGCCGGGCCAATTTTACATGAGCCGGAGCAGGACCATGTGGATCGCGGTGCCGCCGGCGATGGACAGGAGGACGTTTCGCTTCCATAGATGGAGCAGCGCGGTGGCCGCCGCCCCGGCGAGCGCCGGGATGCCCCATGGAGATTGCCGGAAGGGAAGGTCCTTGAAGGAAGAGAGCACCAAGAGGCTCATGACCACGGGAGGCACGTATCGCTGGAGGTAATCGAGGAAGGCCGGCGGCCGCTTCCTCGAAAAGAGCAGGAAGGGAGCGGCGCGGGTGGCCAGGGTCACGGCGGCCATCACCGCGACGGCGGCGAGGAGGCGGCTCATCGCCCGTTCCCGTCCGTGTCGAGACGGCCGCGCAGCGCGGACAGCATTGCCGCGGCCGCGAGCAGCGACACCAGGAGGAAATCCCGGCTGTCGGCCAGGAGCAGGGCGAGCGCCCCGGACGCCAGCGCGACGAGGTAGGGTTCCGCGCGGCGCACCACGCGCAGCTGCTCCACCAGCAGCACCGTGAACAGGGCTGTCAGCGCGAAGTCCAGCCCGGCCGTGTCGAAGGGCAGGGCGGCCCCGAGCCCAGCCCCGGCCGTGCAGCCGGCCAGCCACCAGAGCTGGTTCAGTGCGGTGACCAGGCCGTAGAACCGGATGCGGTCGCTTCCCTCCGGCGGCTCGACCGTGGTCAGGAGACCGTAGGTCTCGTCGGTCAGGCCGAACACCAGGTAGGGCTTCCAGGCGCCCGCTCCCTCGTAGCGCCCGAGCATGGACAGGCCGTAGACCGCGTGCCTGGCGTTCATGAGGAGGGTGAGCACCCCTATTTCGAGGACGCCCGCACCGGAGGCCAGGAGGCCGACGCCCATGAACTGGGCTGCCCCCGCGTACACGAACAGGGCCATGAGCGGGGAGAGCCACCAGGGCAGGCCGGCTCCCGTCAGCACCAGCCCGAACGCGAAGCCTATCGTGGTGTAGCCGAGCAGCACCGGCAAGCCCGCCCTGAAGGCGGCCGCCAGCGTGCCGAGGCGCGGAGCGCGCGCGGCGGTTGGTTCCATCCAGCGGATGATAGCCGCGCCGGGGGCGCTCCGCAAGTCCCGGATCGTCCCCGTTGCATTCCGCCTTCCGATGCGCATACTTGTCCCCGTGACGGAGGTTCCCATGGCGTTGTCGCTCCTTCTCTTCCTCGGCGGGTTGGCCGTGCTGCTGGTCGGCGCGGAACTGGTGACCAGGCAAATCGGTCCGGTGGCCAGGCGGCTGGGCGTGAACGAGCTGGTTATCACGGTGCTCGGGGTGAGCGTACTCAGCAGCCTGCCGGAGCTGATGGTGTCCGCGGTCGCGGCCTCCCGCGGCCAGAGCGACCTGAGCCTGGGCAACATAGTCGGCTCGAACTTCGTGACGCTCACCTTCGTGACGGCGGTCTGCGCCCTGGTACGGCCCATCGAGACCACGGCCCAGATCAAGGACCGGGAGTCCAGCTGGATGATTCTGTCCACCGCCCTGGTGCTGGTGCTCGGGCACGACGGCGTGCTGGGCAGGGTGGACGGGATCGTCCTCATCGTCGCCTACCTGCCCTACATCTTCTCGGTCATACGCGGGGCGATCAGGGAGTCCGCTTCCGTCCGGCCGGAGCCGACCCCGATCGGCGCCTTTCCGGCCTGGGCACGGTTCGGCCTCATGGGACTGGGATTGGCGGCCATCATCTTCGGCGCGGACTGGGCGGTCTCCGGCGGGCAGGCGCTGGGCGAGGCCGCGGGCATACCGCCCCTGGCCCTCGGCGTGGTCCTGTTCGCCCTGGGTACCAGCCTGCCGGAGCTGTCCATAGCGCTGAGCGCCACGCTCAAGGGGAAGAGCGAGGTGAGCATAGGCGAGGTGTACGCGTCCAACACCTTCACCATGATGGTGGTGCTGGGCATCTGCGCCCTGGTCCGCCCGCTGGAAGTGAGCGAATCCATCACCTCCTTCGCGCTGCCCTTCCTGGTCCTGGCCGGCGTGATCATCCAGGGCCTGATCACCACGGGCATGAAGCTCAAGCGCTGGGAAGCCGTGGCCCTCCTGGCGCTCTACGGATTCTTCGTCTACGCCAACTTCACGGACGTCCTGGGCTGGACACGCTCCTTGCCGTAGCGCGCCGGGCCTTGCCTCCCCGGGGGCCTGGCCGCTATCCTGTCCGTCATGCACGAACCGTCGCCCATTCCCGAAACCCGAGCGCGCGGCGAGCGGCTCATCACGCCCTCGCTGCGTCTGTTCCTCCTCGCCATGGTGCTGGCCAACATAGGCGGGCAGATGTTCTTTCCCCTGTTGCCCCTGTACCTGCGCGAGCTGGACGCGGGCGTGTCGCAGATCGGGATATTCTTCACGCTGTCCATGATCGTGCCCCTGGCCCTCCAGATAGCCGGCGGCTGGATCAGCGACCGCATCGGGCGGCTGCGGTCCATAGCGATAGGCT
>JAKLIU010000131.1 GCA_022709445.1 Spirochaetota bacterium
CTTGCCTGAAAACTAATTGTGAATTCCAAAAGGCGAATATGTACATGGGCACCAGGGCGCCCAGCACAGCCAGGGCCAGGTCAAGGGGGTGCAGGCGATCCCGGGGCCATTTCTTGAGCGCCGGGTAGAGCAGGTAGGCCAGCGCCAGGCCGAACGAGAGGTGGATGGAACGCTGGATCATGGCGTCCAGCACCCCGAACACGGCCGTGTAGAGCTGGAAGCAGGAGAAGGTGATCGCTATGGCGGCGACCACCTTGGCCATGAGCCCGGTGTAGGTCCGGTAGTCGGATTCCTTGTCGAATTTCTTGAGGATGTCGAGCCCGTCGACCGGGGCTCCCGCATCCGTGGTGGTGTCGCTCATCGCGAGATTCCTCCTGGTGTGGCGGAGGTCACGGGGCCTTGCGGCGACCGGCCTCCAGGTACAATAAGCCGCCGGGCGGCGCCCAGCGCGTGAGCGGCAGAACCCGCCCGCCGATCCTCATTTCGTGGCCAGGAACGGGCGATACCCGCAGCGCTATCCGGTCCAGGACCCTGCCGGGCCTGGTGACGAAACGCCCATTCTCGACCGCGAAACCGTCCTCGTCGCCGGAGGGCATGCCCGTGGAGAGCTGGTCGAAGGTCACCCGGTCCAGGACCAGGGTGCCGTCACCGGGGACCAGGAAACGCTCGTCCACCGGCGACAGGTTTATGGAATGCACGTAGCCGAGCGTGAAGTCGCGGGCCGAGGGGAAGCTGGCGAGCACGAGGCCGGCCCCGTTCCGTACCCGTACGCCCGCGTTTCCGCTGTCCGCCAGCAAAGGCGCAACCAGGGCAAGCGCGAGGGCGATCGCCCGCCCGCACGCCCCGTTCAAACGAAGGGGCGCCCGCAAGCCGGCGCCCCTGGACGAAGCGACCCGGGCCGTAGCCCGGGTCCGGTGAAGGTCCAGTCTACTTGCCGGCCTTGGCGAAATACTTCTCGGCGCCGGGGTGCAGCGGGAGCGACATGCCGTCCTGGGCGGTGGCGACGGTGATCATGGCGCCGGCCTTGTGCGCGGCGGTCAGGCGGTCGCCGCCGTCGAACATGGTCTGGAGCATCTTCTCGACGGTGGCCGCTTCCAGCTTGGTGGAGACGGCGAGCATGGCCTTGACCGCGACGGTGGGGGTGTCGGCGGTGACGCCCTTGTAGGTGGCGGCGGGGATCATGGTCTTGGTGTAGTAGGGGTACAGGCTGATCAGCTTTGAGGCCAAGGCATCGTCGACGGCGACGACGCGGATGTCCTTGGTCGCCGCGATGTCCTGCACGGCGGCGGTCGGGTGGCCGGCGGTGAGGAAGGCGGCGTCGATGTTGCCGTCCTTGAGGTTGCTGGCGGCCTCGTTGAAGGAAAGGTACTGGACCTGGATGTCGGCGTAGGTGATCCCGGCGGCTTCCATGATCTGGCGGGCGTTGGCTTCGACGCCGGAACCGGCGGCGCCCACGGCTACCTTCTTGCCCTTGAGGTCGGCCACGGTCAGGATGCCCGAGTCGGCCAGGACGATCAGCTGGCAGGTCTCGGGATAGAGGGTGACCATGCCGCGGAGTTCGGCGAAGGCCTTGTCCTTGAACATCTCGAGGCCGTTGGCGGCGTAGTAGGCGATGTCGTTCTGCACGAAGATCACGTCGGCCTTGTCTTCCCTGAGGAGGTTGACGTTGGCCACGGAGGCGCCGGTGGTCTGGGCGGAGGCGTTCATGCCCTTGATGCCGTCCTGCCAGATGCCGGCCATGGCTCCGGCGAGCGGATAGTAGGTGCCGCCGGTGCCGCCGGAGGCGATGTTGACGAAGGTCTGCTTGGGGGCTCCGCAGGACGCGAGCGCGAACAGGGCCGCGGCCACGAGCACGATTACGGTGAATTTCTTCATATCGAGATCCTCCTGGAAATTATTGGGGTGCACCGGCGACGGTCCACGGACCCGACGCCGGCACCTGCGCCAGTGTACCCCCTCAACCCGCGCGAGGCAAGCTTTATTTATATGGAAGGCTTCAGCGGGGGATGCCGGGATCCGACTTCCATGCCCGCATCGCCCCCTCGAGCCCGCCGAACGCGGCGAAGGGTTCGTCGAGCGACGCGTAGTTGCCCATGAGGAAGCGCTTGACCAGGGCGAACGCGCCGTCGCGGCCGAGCCGCCCGAGGAGGAAGGCCCCGAACGAGTTGGCCGCTCGGTAGTATTCAGTGGTCTTGGCCGGCGGGTTGAAGGTGGCGTACCAGATCTCTATCTCCTTGTCCAGGATGGCGCCTTCCTCCAGCGAGTACTTGGTCTCCCCGGCGGCGGCGAAACCGGCCACGGCCGCGTCCAGGTCCCCCGAGTCGCCGGCGAGAGCGTACAGGTCGGACACCAGGAGGGCCGCTGTCTCGTCCACGAACCGGTAGGCGAGCCAGTCGGGCGCGCTGAAGGCGGCGTCCGCGTCGAGCACGGCCGCGAGCGAGGCCGGCATGTTGCGCGCCGCCATCGCGTGCACGGCCGCGTGCAGGAGCGATTCCCGCCAGCGCCCGTTGACCGTCACGAAGACGTAGGTCCCTTCCCGGGAGGGAATGGAGTCGGCGACCAGCTCGTTGGCGTAGAAATTCCTGCTGATGGTGCGGAACATCGTGAAATCCGAAGAGGGCCTGTCGTCGAGGCGGCTGCGAACCAGCCGGTCGCCCGCGTTCAGCACGCCGTAGTGCAGGTCGGTGAAGAAGTAGGCCACCGGCCCGTTCCCGGGGCTCGGGTCGATGCCGAGCCTGCCCAGGAAGGACGAGGTCGCCGCCTCCAGCCCTTCCAGGATCCGGCGCCTGTCCGCGGCGTCGACGTACTTGTCCACGAACACGGCGCTCCCGGCCCGTTCGTAGAGCCTGAAGCTGCTCTGGGTGCCCCGGGCCGTGATGTAGACGATCGAGCCTATCATGAAGGCCCCGACCGCGAGCACCATGGCCTTGCGGAGCCTGTCGAATCGCCTGGGAGGATCGCCGGACGGTTCGAACAGGCGGCTGATGGAAAACCCGCGTCGGGGCGCGGCGGCAGGGCCGGTCTCGGCGGGGTTCCGGGTGGCTGGTTTCATGGTGCGTTCTCCTGACTTTCTTCAATTACGGTCGACACTATACGATTCCGGACCCTCAGGCCGTCAAGGGTGTTGACTCTGTTCCGGACGCCATGTCAAATAGTGTCACGGCAACGGGATTGCCCTTCCCGAGCCTTGCGCCCGGCCGCCGGTTTCGCTGATACTCTAATGAAGCGAGGAGGTTCCATGTCCGCACGAAAGCACTTCATCCGCCTGTTCAAGGCGGAGCTTGAAGACCTTGCCGAGGACCTGGAGCTGCTGGAAGGCCGCTACAGGCAGCGTTTCGAGCGCGCGGAGATCGGTGGTTATGTCTTTCGCGAGAACGACGCGTTCCTCCGCCGGGAGAGGGATTCCATCGCCAATTTCTCCAAAATCGTTGACGGAATCGACCCGGCATTATATAAAAGCATGACCGACATCGAAGCGTACCTGCTCGCGAAATCCCGTGAACAAGTGTCCAGCTTCGAGGACCCCGAGGCAATCTACATACTGCTCAAACGGAAGATCGACAAGATCCATACCTACTTGGCGACGGACGAACCAGAGTCCGACTGCCCCTAAACGCCGCTGAAAGAGGAAGCCATGGACATCCGCGTACAGGAACTGCTGGAAAAGATCAAGCGCGAGGGCGTCGAGAGCGCCGAGGCGCGCGCCGCCGAGATTCTCAAGGACGCCGAGGCCGAGAAGCGCCGCATCCTGGAAGCCGCCGAGAAGGAATCCCGGGCCATCGTGGAGAAGGGCAAAGCCGAGGCGGCCAAGGCCGAAGCCTCGGGCCGCGCGGCCCTCCTGCAGGCCTCCCGCGACCTGCTCATCTCCTTCCGCTCGGAGCTCGAAAAGGTCCTTGCAAGCATCGTCCGCGCCGACACCGACGCCGCCATGGACCCCGAGGTCCTCAAGAAGGCCATCCCCGCCATCCTGGAGGCCTGGGCCAAGGACGGCCGCGACGAGTTGTCCGTCCTCCTCCCCGAGGCCACCCTCAAGGCCCTGGACGCGTACTTCCGCGACAGGCTCTCCGCCCAGCTCAAGAAGGGTGCCGAGCTCAAGCCGGTGAAGGACCTCAAGTCCGGTTTCCGCCTGTCGGAAAAGGGCGGGGCGGTCTACTATGATTTTTCCGCGGAGGCCGTGGCCTCCATGCTGGGCGCCTACATGAACGCCAGGCTCGCGGCCATCGCGGCCGAAGCGGCGAAGTAAGGGCCCATGTCCAGCTACTACTACTTCGGGGCCACGCTGCCGGGGCTCCGCTACGATTCGGCGCCGCCCATGCCGCATGCCGAGTTCCTGGAGCGGGCCTCGCGCTACCTCTCCGCGCGGGACCTGGACACGCTGGGCTCGGCCAGGCTGTACGTGCCGGAGGACGGCGCGGCTCCGGCGGCCGCGTCGGGTTCGGTCCTGCTCGGGCGCTACTACCGCTGGGAGCGGGCCCTGCGCAACGAGCTGGCCAGGCTGCGCGCGCAGAGGCTGCAGAAGCCCGTCGAGCGCTACCTGCGGCCCGGGGACCCGGAATGGGATGGCCTGAGGGTCGCCCAGGCCGCGTTCCAGGCCGACGACCCGCTGCAGGGCGAGCAGCTGGTCGAGAAGGAGCGCTGGTCCTTCATCGAGCAGCTCGCGGTCAACCGGCAGTTCGACCTGGAGTTCCTCTGCGCCTATTCCCTCCTCATACAGTCGCTCGAGCGCAGGGCGCGGTTCCGCGCCGACTCGGGCGAAGCAGGCTACAGGACCGTCTACCGGTCCGTACTCGATACCGCGGACTATCGCGATGAATCCGGAGCAAGCAAATGACGAACACCAAAGGCGCGGTTACCGGCGTCAACGGCAACATGGTCACCGTTCGCGTGGAAGGCACCGTCGCCATGAACGAAGTGGCCTACATCGTCCTGGGGGGCAAGCGCCTCAAGGCCGAGGTGATCCGCGTGCGCGGGGACCTGGTCCAGACCCAGGTCTTCGAGATGACCAAGGGCATCACGGTGGGCATGCCCGTGGAGTTTTCCGGCGAGATGCTCGCCGTCGAGCTGGGGCCCGGCCTCCTCGGGAAGATCTACGACGGCCTGCAGAACCCCCTGCCCGAGGTGGCCAAGCAGACCGGCTACTTCCTCGAGCCGGGCGTCTACCTGGACGCCCTCCCGCGCGGCGACACGTGGCAGTGGACCCCGGCGGTCAAGCCCGGCGACACGGTCGAGCGCGCCGACA
This sequence comes from Spirochaetota bacterium, assembly GCA_022709445.1. Taxonomy (GTDB): domain Bacteria; phylum Spirochaetota; class Spirochaetia; order Treponematales; family UBA12059; genus JAKLIU01. The sequence continues at coordinate 5,240 of JAKLIU010000131.1, forward strand.
CCCTGGGCACCGTGCCCGAGAGCGCCTTCACCCACCGGGTGATGGTCCCCTTCGGCTTCCTGGGAAGCTACACGGTCAAGTCGGTCAAGCCGGCCGGCTCGTACACGGTCAAGGAGGAAGTGGCGGTCCTCGAGGACGCGGACGGCAAGTCCTGGCCGGTCACCATGATGTTCGAGTGGCCGGTCAAGCGCGCCGTCGAGTGCTACGCCGAGCGCCTGAAGCCCGTCGAGCCCATGGTCACCAAGACCCGCACCATCGACACCTTCTTCCCCGTCGCCAAGGGCGGCACCTACTGCATCCCCGGCCCCTTCGGCGCGGGCAAGACCGTGCTCCAGCAGGTGACCAGCCGCAACGCGGACGTGGACATCGTGATCATAGCGGCCTGCGGCGAGCGTGCCGGCGAGGTGGTGGAGACCCTCAAGGAGTTCCCCGAGCTCCTCGATCCGCGCACCGGCAAGTCCCTCATGGAGCGGACCATCATCGTGTGCAACACCTCGTCCATGCCCGTGGCGGCCCGCGAGGCCTCCGTGTACACCGCGGTCACCATGGCCGAGTACTACCGCCAGATGGGCCTGGACGTGCTCCTCCTGGCCGACTCGACCTCCCGCTGGGCACAGGCCATGCGCGAGATGTCCGGCCGCCTGGAGGAGATCCCCGGCGAGGAGGCCTTCCCGGCCTACCTGGAGTCGGTCATCGCCAGCTTCTACG
>JAKLIU010000132.1 GCA_022709445.1 Spirochaetota bacterium
ACGTGTTCAAGGGCCTGGCCATGAACACCCTGTTCAACTTCGTGTCCAAGGCCACCGGCCAGGGCATCCACCTCCTGGGTATGCTCACCGAGGCCATCCACACGCCCTTCATGATGGACCGCTACCTGGCCGTGGACAACGCCAAGTACGTGATGAACAGCATGGACGGCTTCTACGACGACATCGAGTTCCGCAAGGACGGCATCGTGGTGCAGCGCGCCCACGAGGTGCTCGCGCAGACCATCACCTTCATGGAGGAGGTGGCCGGCATCGGCATGTTCGACTCGATAGAGCGCGGGCTGTTCGCGGAGGTCAAGCGGCCCAAGGACGGCGGCAAGGGCTTCGAGGGCCTGATCAAGAAGGGCCCGTCGTACTTCAATCCGTTCGAGGACAGGCTGCAGGCCGAGCTCGGGCTCAAGAAATAGGGGAGGGTGCACGCATGAAGGTAGTGAGGCCGTACGGCGATACCATGGACGACGGCAAGGTGCAGTTGTCCTTCACCCTGCCGGTGCCCGACGGGGCCAGGGGCCGCGAGGCGGCCCGCAAGCTGGTCCTGTCCTGGGGCTTCAAGGACTGCGAGGTGGTGCATTCCGCGCCCCTGTCCGCCGAGTTCTCCTTCTACGTGGCCTACGGGAAGACGGAAGCCTCCATAGACTACGATTCGGTGGTGGCAGACGAGGCCAGCGCGGACGCGGCCATGTCCATGGACGAGGTGAACGCGTTCATCCGCGCGAACATCGGGCGCAAGGTGGTGGTGGTCGGCGCCTGCACGGGCTTCGACGCGCACACCGTGGGCATAGACGCCATCATGAACATGAAGGGCTACAACCACCACTACGGGCTGGAGCGCTACAGCGACCTGGAGGCCTACAACCTGGGCGCGCAGGTGCCCAACGAGAAACTCATCGACTACGCGCTCAAGGTGAAGGCCGACGCCATCCTCGTGAGCCAGGTGGTCACCCAGAAGGACACGCACATCCACAACATGACGGAGTTCATCGAGCTCCTGGAGGCCAAGGGCCTGCGCGACAGGTTCATCTGCGTGGCCGGCGGCCCGCGCATCGGCAACAAGCTGGCCGTGGAGCTGGGCTTCGACGTGGGCTTCGGCCGGGGCGCCTACGCCGACGACGTGGCCACGTTCATCGCGAAGAAGCTGGTGGAGAAGAAACGGCTCTAGGCCGCCTCCGGCCGGAGGCGGATCGCCGGGACGGGCGCCCCTCGGGGCGCCTGTTTTTTTCCCGGGGCCGCCCCCGCGCTCGCTTTCGGCCACCCGATGTCGTACACTATGGGCATAGCTACCATGTTGGAGCATGCCGATGACCAAACCCCAAGCCGCCGGGCCGGGAGCGGCGGGCCGGTCGGCCCGCGAGCAGCGAGAATTCGACGAGCTGGCCAGGGTGTCCGCCCTGCTGGGGGCGCAGCACGCCTTCGCCGACCTCGAGGCCACCCTGGTGGAGCAGTCCTGCGACGTCAGCCGGTCCGACCTCGCCGCCCTCTACCTGTACGCCGGCGATCCCGACGACCCGAAGACCCCGCTGCGCCTGTCCTACCGCCGCGGCCCGCACAAGGTCCCGGCCGCCCTGGCCAGGGGCTCGGCCACCTTCTCCTTCATCGAGGAATGCGCGGACGCGGCGGTGCTCAACTCCCGGCGGGACTGCGCTCTGGAAGGCATCCTGCTGGACCCGCTCATGCGCTCCGGCATGGCCATCCCGCTGTCCGTGCTGCGGTCCCGGGTGGGCATCCTGGTGGTGAACTCGCGGCACGACGGCCACTACGGCCGGGCCAGGCTGCATTTCCTGTCGTCGTTCTGCTCCCTGGCCTCCGGGATGCTCCGGGGCGCCCGCCTGTTCCAGGAACTCAAGGAGCACGCCGAGCGCATCGAGGCCCTGGAACGCTACCAGGAGAGCGTGTTCTCCTCCATGACCAACCTGCTGGTGACCACGGAGCGCGACGGGACCGTGCGCTACTTCAACGACGAGGCCGCCAGGGCCCTGGGGCTGGCTGAGTCGGACGTCGGCAGGACCATCGAGGCGGCGCTCGGCGCGCGTTTCGACCCGGCCATCGTGGCGGCCATGCGCCAGACCCTGGACTCGGGCAAGACCCTCCTGGGCGTGGAGGGCATAGCCAGGGGCAGCGACGGCGACCTGGATTTTTCCCTGAACCTGTCGCCCATCCAGGGCAAGCGCTCGTCCCGCCACGACGGGCTGACCCTGCTCCTGACCGACCAGACCCGCGAACGCCGGCTCAAGGACCAGGTCAGCGTGGTGGTGGAGGAGCGCCGCGCCATCAAGGACATGTTCAGCCGCTACCTGTCCACGGAGGTGGTGCAGCACCTGATGGACTCGCCGGAGATGGTGCGGCTGGGCGGCGCGGGCAAGCGGGCCACGGTGTTCTTCGCGGACATCCGCGGCTACACCTCCTTCTCCGAAGGCCAGACCCCGGAGCGCATCGTGGACGTGCTCAACGCCTACTTCTCCGAGGCGGTGGAAGTGGTGCTCAAGTACAAGGGCTTCATCGACAAGTTCATAGGCGACTGCATCATGGCCGCCTGGGGCGTGCCCATGACCAGCGAGCAGGAGGACGCCGTCAACGGGGTCGGCTGCGCGCTGGAGATCCAGGGTCTGATCAAGGACCCCAAGCGCAAGTTCTTCACGGGCAACGCCAGCCACCTGGGCGTGGGCATAGGCATGAACACCGGCTACCTGATCGCCGGGAACCTCGGGTCCACCAAGCGCATGAACTACTCGATCATCGGCGACACGGTGAACCTGGCGGCCCGGCTGGAGGGCGTGGCCAAGGCGGGCGAGGTGATCATCACGGAGGAAACGAAGCAGCTTCTGGACGGGGCCTTCGTGCTCGAGTCCCGGGACCCGGTCAAGGTCAAGGGCAAGGTCGACCCGATCACCATCTACAGCGTACTGAAAAGAAGATAATGAGCGGAGGATGCACATGAGCAGTTTCATCGACGGCCTCGGAAGCCTGTCCCCCTGGGCGTGGATCGCGTCGGCGGGGGCGATCGCCCTGGCCGCCTTGGCGATCGCCGCGCTGGTCCTCACGCGGCGGCTGGTCCGCAGGCTGCGGGCCGCGGCGCTCGCGCCATCGGCCGCCGGCATCGAGCCCCTGCGCGGCCTGTCCCTGGCGCTGAACGAACGCAGGGTGATACGGCGGGCGCGCTCCGGTTTCCGCGGTGCGCCGGGCCCCTTCCCTTCGCTTCCCCTGCGCATGGGCTACGCGTCGCTCTGGCAGGCCGCCCTCGGCCGCGCCCCTACCCGGCGCGTCATGGCGCTGGCCCTCGAGTTCATGCCCGACGAGGTGCTCTTCGCCTGCTTCAGGTCCGCCCTGTCCAGCCCGTCCCGCGCGCGGGAGCTGCTGGCGTGGATGGATTCGGACGCCGGGGCCTTCGCCCTGCGCCGCATCGCGCTCTCGGGTCCCGGCCGCGTGTTCGACGGGGCGGCCGCCCGTGCGCTGCTGGGCGAGCGGCTGGGCGAGGTGAGGGAGCTCCTGGGCGACCAGGAGTGGGCGGTGCGCGTGTTCGCCCTGCGGGCCGTCATGGGCGACCCCGACGAGCGCTCGCTGAAGGCAGTCGCCGATTCCTTCAGCGACCCGCATCCCCTGGCCAGGCGGCTGGTGGCCGAATGCGGCGTCCTGGGCGACCGCGCGGCCGCTTATGCCGCCCTGTTCCGCATGCTCTCCGGCGACCCGAGCCTGGAGGTCAGGCGAGCGGCCAAGGCGCGCATCCGTTCGGAGTTCATGGACCTCTACGCGCCAGCAAGGGGCGCGCTCAAGCCCGACGAGGCACTGCACCTGCTCGAGCTCCTTGATCCGGCGGACCCGGGCGACGAGGCCCTGGCCTTTTCCAGCCTGGCCGGCGGGAGCGAGGAGGAGCGTCTGGCCGCGGCCGAGCACCTGGACGCCCGAGGTTCCCTGGAGCGCATCTTCACCGACCAGGGCAACGGCGATCCCGCCGATTTCGAGCGGCGGCTGTCCCTGCTCCTGGCCGCCGCACGGCTGCACGTGTGCGGGTTCCTGCGCGGCATCGAGCGCCTGTCCGGCGACGCGCCCTTCCTGCTCGCTGCCCGCCTGCTCGCGGAGGCGGGCGACGCGGAACGGCTTGCCCCGCTCGCGCGGCGCTGGTTCTCCCAGATGGGCGACGGGCCTTTCGGCGCCCGCAGCCTGGAGACCTACGATGCGGTGCTGGCCGCGGTGGCCCGGCGCGCGGACCGCGAAGCCCTGCGCGTCGTGGCAGCCGAGCTGCTCTCCCGCAGGCGCGTGCCCGCGCTCGCCGTCCGCGTCCTGGACAGCCTGGGCGCCGCCACGGTCCCGGCGCTGGCCGACGCGCTCAGGGAGCTCTTCCTGGATCCCGGTTTCGAGCCACGCGAGTCCCTGCGCGCCGCCCTCCTCCGGCAGGACCGCGACTTCACCGGTCCGCTGACCCTCTCCGTGCTGGGCGCCGACCGGACGGCGGTGCCGCGCGTCGTGCGCCGGGACGCCCTGTTCGTCATGGCCGAGCTCGGGCTGGAAGGCGCGCTGCAGCGCATGATGGAGAGCCTGCCCCTCCTGGCCGCGGAGGAAACCGCGTCCTTCTCGGCCATCCTGGCGCGCTTCGAGCCGAAGGTCCTGGAGGCGCACATCCGCCGCATGCTGGATTCCGTGGACGCCCCGTCGCGGGCGGCCGTGCTCTCGGTCATCCCGGGGAACGTGGCCAAGGCCTTCCTGCCGGACATGAAGGCGGCCATACGCGACGCCGACCCGGACGTGCGCGCCTCGGCGGCCCGCGCCCTGGCGGCCGTCCAGGAGACCAAGGCCCTGGCCGCGGGCGGCATGGACCTGCTCCGCGACCCGGTGGAGCGCGTGCGCGTCGCCGCGACCTCCGCGCTGGCCGAGGGCGGGGGAGCCGCCGTCGCGGAGGGCCTGCGCGCCGTGCTCGACGACGCGAACGAGGTGGACGGGGTCAAGCGCTCCCTGATCCGGGGCCTGGGCCGGGCGGGAGACGCCGCGAGCCTGGAGCTGCTGGTGGACGAGCTGGGCGCCCGTGATGATTTCCAGCCGGAGCTGCTCGCCGCCGTGTCGGCCAGGACCGCCAGGAAGGACGTTTCCCGGCTGGTGGAGCGCCTCAAGGACGCCACCGGCGGACTCAAGGAGCGCCTGACGCGGTGTTTCCTCATGATGGGAGGCACGGGACAGGAGACGCTGGCCGCGCTCCTGGAGGAAGGAATCTCCGCGCTCAAGCCCTACCTGGTGGAGGCGCTCGAGGCGACCGGTTACGTGGAGGCGCGCATTCGCGAGCTCAGGCACCGCGACCCGGCGATCAGGCGACGTGCGGCGGCCGCCCTGGACCTGGTGGGCAACCGCCCGGCCTATCGCGGCATCGTGCTGGCGGCCAGGGATCCGGACCCGGAGGTACGGGTCGCGGTGACCAAGGCGCTGGAGCGCCTGGCCGGCGCCGAGGGCCAGGCCATGCTGGCCGACCTGGAAGCGGATCCCGATCCGAGGGTGCGCAGGTACGTGCTCTGGGCCATGGAGCGGGTCAAGGCAAAGGCCCTGTGACGCTCGCGGCCGGCATGAAGCGCGGCGCGCGCGGCGGCGCGCTCGCGCTGGCGATCCTGCTGGCATCCGCCTGCGGGAGTTCGCCCGCGGGCGGCGCGGGTGCCCCCGGCGGATCCGGCGTCCCCGGCGTCCCCGCCCGGGCCGAAGCGACCAGCTCCGCCACCCGGACCGGCTGGGCCGCCCTCGCCCCCGCGGAGGTCGGCGAGTACCGCGGCCAGCCGCTCAGTCCCCGCTCCTCGCTCCCGGACAACTCCATCGCCGGGCCCCAGGCCTTCGACGAGGGCTCCTACCGGCTCGCGGTCACCGGCCTGGTCGCGCGGACCCTGTCGCTGACCGTCGCGGAGGTGAAGGCC
>JAKLIU010000133.1 GCA_022709445.1 Spirochaetota bacterium
GTCCCCGGCGGGCGGGGAGAGCGTCGGGGCATCCGGCGGCCTGCGGTCGATGACGTAGTCCAGTATGGTTTCCGACCGGCCCGACTGACGGACGAACAGGCGGTACACGCGCCGCTCGCCGGGGAAGGCGTCGAGCGACAGGGGGCGGTCCAGGCGCCGCCACTCCCCGGTGGTGGAAAAACGATACTCGTAGCCGTCGGTCGGGAGGAGCGCCCCCGAGCCCACGGTGACCGCGGAGCGGTACTCTCCGGACGGCGGGGCCCCGAGCGCGTCCGCGCCCGCCTGGGCCCAGGCTGCGGGAGCCCCGGCGGCGGCAAGGATAGCGGCCAGCGCGGCCGCCGCGGCGATGGATGCCCGCCGCCCCCGTACGCCGGTCATTTCTTGAGTACGGAGAGGATTTCCTGGAGCTCCGGGTCTTCCGGATAGTAGTGCTCGCGCAGCTCCGCCTCGGTGAGGCCCACGAGCTCGTGGCTCATGTAATGGATCCACAGCTCGTCCTCCGGGGTGGGTACGTTGTGCAGGCGGCACCAGTAGTCCGGGAGTATGGACAGCGGCTCGCCGCGGTAGCCGGTGATCTTGTAGTCGTGCACCGCGATCTTGAGGTCCCGCCTGGGGACGCCCTTCTCCAGGATCAGCCCCGCGAGGTGGTTCACGGTCCTGCCGGTGTCGTAGATGTCGTCCACCAGGAGGACCTTGTCGCCGGATCGCAGGTACTCGGGACTGTAGGTCCAGCCGTCCACCCGGACCTGCTCGCACTGGTGCACGTCCACGTAGGAACGCGCCACCACGGCCGCGTAGAGCGAGGGGCGGCCCGTCTTGCGGACCGCCTTGAAGTATTCGGATATGACGTTTCCGAGGTAGGCCCCGCCGCGTAGCGACACGTAGATCACGTCGGGGATGAAGCCGTCCTGATGGATGCGGTGAGCCAGCTTGAGGGCGTTGTTGCGCACCTGGTTGTACGAGATGAATTCCTTGCTCATGCTATCCTCGCTGGCTCAACTCTAGCATCACTTGCGGACGAGCGCAAGCGAGGTCAGCTTCTCCCCGTTCCGGTACACCGTGAACTGCAGCTTGGCGGCCCTGGAACCGTTGACCTGCGCGTAGAAATCGGCCACCGTCCTGACGGGCGACTCGTTCACCTGCACGATCACGTCCCCGACCTTGAGCCCGGCGGCTGAGGCCGGGCTCCTCGCTATGACGGACACGATCAGCGCCCCGGCAGTCCCCTTGGGCAGGCTCGCCTGCGCGGCCATCTCCTGGGTCAGGGCCGTCACCTCGAGGCCCGGCCAGAGCCGGGAGTAGTCGGCCGCGGCGGACTCCTTGCGCTCGTCGATGGTCACCTTCACCTGGGCGGGCTTGCCCTCCCTGATTACGGAGAACTGCACGGACTTGCCCACGGGCAGGTCGCCGACGATGCGCACGAGCTGGTCCAGGCTGGACACCGGCTTGCCGTCAACGGACAGGACCAGGTCGCCGGGCCGGAGGCCGCCCTTGGAGGCGGGACCGTCGGTGAACACGTGGCCGATGAACGCGCCCTTGCGGTCCGCCGCGGACATCTCCGCGAGGGTCTCCTTGGTCGGGTCGACCAGCAGCACGCCGAGCCAGCCGTAGCGCACCGATCCGCGGGTCACCAGGTCCTCGATCACCTTGAGGGCGTTGTTGATGGGGATGGAGAATCCGAGGCCCACGCTGCCGCCGGTGGTGCTGGCTATCCAGGTGTTGATGCCGATGATCTCGCCGCGGATGTTCACCAGGGCGCCGCCCGAGTTGCCGCGGTTGATGGCCGCGTCGGTCTGGATGAAGTCGTTGATGTTGCCGTCCGGGCCGCCGTCGCGGCCGATGGCGCTGACTATGCCGGCGGTGACGGAAGAGAAGAGCCCGAACGGGCTACCTATGGCGATGGCCCAGTCCCCCACCTTGATGGCGTCCGAGTTGCCGAGCCGGGCCACCACGATCTCGTCGCCGGTCGCCTCGAAGGAGACCACGGCCAGGTCGCGCCTGGAGTCGGTGCCGACCACCGTACCCTCGAATTCCCGCTCGTCATAGAGCTTTACGTTGATGGTCTTGGCGCCTTCCACCACGTGGAAATTGGTCAGGACGAACACCTTGCCGCCGTCCTTGCGCACGATGATGCCCGACCCCAGGCTTTCCTGGCTGTATTCGGGCGTGTCCTCGCGTTCGTCCGGCGCGTCCTCGGGATCGCCGAAGAAGAAGCGCCAGGGCAGGTCGCCGGCCGACTCCGCTCCACCCGTCCCCTTCACGTCCAGCTCCACCACCGACGGTAGGACGGCCGCGGCCACGTTGTTGAAGGCGACCTGCAGGCTTTCCGCCTGGGAGAGCGCTTCCCCGGCGGGTATGGCCGCGGGAGCGCTCTCTGCGCCGGCTATGGCCGGCGAGTCGGCCTTGATGCCACCCGACAGCAGGGAGAAGGCCGCGACGAAACCGATCATGATCCCCACGAGGACCAGGTTGACCAGGAAGAAACGCCTGGAAAACATATGCTTGGTAAGCGACATGGTGACTCCTGTATCGCGGCGGCGAGGGCCGTCGCGGAATGCATACGGAATATACTATACTTCAAGGCCTCCGGGTTACACGGCGCCCGGGCTTCTTACAGGGATTTTACGATGGAAGGCCGCGCTCAGGCGTCCCAGCGCGTGAGCACCTCCGCCCCGGAGGCGGTGACCAGGACGGTGTGCTCGAAATGCGCCGACAGCGAACCGTCCTCGGTGACGACCGTCCAGCCGTCCTCGAGGTCGACCACCGCATCCCCCCCGGCGTTGATCATGGGCTCGATCGCCAGCACCATGCCCGGCGCCAGCCTGGGGTTGGGTCCGCCGCCCACGTAGTTGGGCACCTGCGGATCCTCGTGCACGGCCAGGCCGACCCCGTGGCCGCAGTACTGGCGCACCACCCCGTAGCCGGCAGCCTTGGCGTGCTCGAAGACGGCCCTGGATATGTCGTGGATCCTGGCGCCCGGCCTGACCGCCGCGATGGCCAGGGAGAGGCACTCCCGCGTCACCCGCGACAGGCGCTCCGTCTCCGGCGACACCGGCGGCACGGCGACGCTCATGGCGGCGTCGCTGAAGTAGCCCCCCAGGTCGATGCCGCAGTCGATCCCCACGAGGTCTCCGGGCTTGACCGTCCGGCTGCCCGGTATGCCGTGGATCACTTCCTCGTTGATGGATATGCAGAGCGATGCCGGGTAATCGTAGTATCCGAGGAATGCGGGCTTGCCGCCACGGGATTCTATGAACTTCCTCGCCAGGGCGTCCAGTTCCCCCGTGCTGATCCCGGGGACCACGGCGGGTCCCAGTTCCTCGAACAGTTCCGACAGGAGCTCGCATGACTTCCGTATGCCCTGGATCTGTACCTGGTTCTTGATGCGTATCATCGTCCCCGACCTTTCAGGCGCAGGCGCGCCGTCGCGCGGCGCGCGGCTTTCATTTATCTTCCAGCATTTCCAGGCCCGCCATGGCCTGGAGGCAGAGCGGATCCGAGTCGATGGCGGCGCGGTAGGCGTCCCGTGCAGCCGCCCGGTCACCCGCCATCCTCCACGCATCCCCGGCGAGCGCCAGCGCGCGCGCCCGGTCCGAGTCCGGGTCCGCTCGTCCGGCGGTCTCGCCGGACGCGGTCATGAAGGCGAGCGCGGCCTCGCGATGCCGGCCGGCCGCCAGTTCGAACACTCCAAGGTTCCAGGGAGCCGCGTAGCGCTCCGAGCCGGCGCCGCCTTCCCTGGCCAGGGCCGCCGCGGCCGACGCGTCCCCCGCGAGCGAGAGCGACACGGCGTCCCAGAACCAGGCGCGGGGCAGCGAGGACCGGAACCGCTCATCGAGCGATGCGTGCAGCCCGGCGAACTCGTCCCAGGCGCCGAGCGCGAGCAGGCAGGACAGGGCCGTTTCCTGCACGGCGGCCGAACCGGGCAGGCCGGAGGCCCGGGCGAGCGCGACCGGCACGGCGGAGTCCGGGCGGGCCGCGACGGCATCCGCGATATCGGCCACGGCCCCGCGTTCCGGATCCAGCGCGACCGCGGAGAGCAGGGACCTGGCCTCCTCGGCCATGCCGCCGGCCCTCAGCCAGGCCGCGTGCTCGAACGCGGCTTCGGCGTCGCCGGGGAACCGGGAGGCCATCATCGCCATCCACTGCCCGCCGGGAAGTCCTCCGGAGTCCGGCTCCGCGGACAGGCGCGGCCACGCGTCCACGGTAGTCGCGCCGGGAAGCACTCCCGCGCCGGTCGGCGTGATGGCTACGGCCGGGGCCGGCAGCCTGGCAAGCGCGGCATAGGGCTTCCAGGAATGGCCGGGATGGCGCTCGACCAGCTCCAGGTAGAGCGAGCATGCCAGGGCTTGCTCGCCGCGCATCCAGGCCGCGTCGGCGGCCAGGTGCAGGGGCTCCGGATCGTCGCCCCCGGGCGCGGGCGCGCCCATGGAATCGAAGACGCCGGCGTCCCAGAGCAGTCGCGGGTCGGCTGCCGCTCCCCTGCCCACGGCATCCCTGAGGAGCGTCGCGGCGGCCGGTCCATCGCCCGCCGCCATGGCCAGCACCGCGGCCTCGACCAGGAACTCCGGTATTCCCGATGCGTCGGCCGCCGCCACCAAGGCCGCGGTGGACGCGGAGGGGCGGAAGCCGGCCGCCAGGCAGGCGGCGTAGGACTCGGCCAGGAGGAGCGGCCTGCGCGTGCCGTCCAGCGGGCCGCCGAACAGGGCGTACGCGGACTCCGGACGTTCCGCCTCCATGTATGCGCCGAACGCGGCGAGGGCGAAGGGCTCGGACGAGATCCCGGCCGCCGCCAGCGCGTCCGCCACCACGGCGGCAAGTACCGGATCCCGGGAGGCGGCCCGCTTCATCAGCCGGAGCGCGTCGATCGAGCTTCCGGCCAGGCGCGCCGCCCCGAGGAAGGGGGAAGGATCGGCGGAGGCGGGGTCCGAGTCGATGCGGGCGAGCAGGAGCTCGAACGACGGAGCCTGGCGGGAACAGGCCCCCGCCAGGATGGCCGCCGCCAGGACGGCGACGGCCGCGCGGGCGCCCGGGGCCGCGCCTACCGGCCTGCGCCGGGAGCGCGTTCTTTCCATACGGCGTCCAGGACGCCATTGATGAAACGGTACGAATCCTCCGCGCCGTATTCCTTGGCTATCTCTATCGCCTCGTCGATGGTGATCTGCGCGGGGATGTCCCCCTGGTGCAGGAGCGAATACACCGAGGTGCGCATGATGGCCAGGTCCACGCGCTTGAGCCGCTCGAAGGTCCAGTGCTCCAGGTGCCGGCCTATGGCCTTGTCGATCTCATCGATGCTCTCGATCGTGCCGGCCACGATGAGCCTGGCGAAATTCTTGAGCTCGTCGTCCATGCCCGCGGCGCTGTCCTCGCCCAGCCAGGAGAAGGACAGGAGTTCCGACAGCGGCACCCCGGAGGCGTCCCAGGCGTAGAGGGCCTGGAACGCCAATATCCGCGACTTGCGCCTCGACGCCATCAGGGCGTCCCGAGGATCTTGATCTCGGCCTGGGTCCTGAGCTTGGCGAAGAGCTCGGCGAACGCCTTCTTCATGAACTCGCTCTCGCGCTGCTGCGCCAGGAGCTGGGTGATGTAGGCTTCCACCGTGGCGGTCTGGCCGAGCTTGTACGGGTCGGACAGCTCGAGCTGGCGCTGGGGGAGGAACTCCACGCGGCGCACGATCCACCAGCCATTGTCGGTCTCGAAGGGCGCGGAGACCGTGCCGTCCTTGAGCGAGAACACGGTGTCGTAGAACGCGGAGCCGAACTGGGAGAGGAAGGTTTCGTTCCGCTCGAAGAAGATGTAGTCCTTGCTCGCGCCGTACTGGCCTTCCACGGCGCCCAGCCTGAGGGCGTCGAAACTCTCGCCCTTGGCCAG
>JAKLIU010000134.1 GCA_022709445.1 Spirochaetota bacterium
ACTTCGTGCTGGCCGACGAGATCAACCGCGCCCCGCCCAAGACCCAGTCCGCCCTGCTGGAGGCCATGGAGGAGCGCCAGGCCACACTCGAGGGAACCACCCTGCCGCTGCCCTCGCCCTTCATGGTGGTCGCGACCCAGAACCCCATCGAGTACGAGGGAACCTTCCCCCTGCCCGAGGCCCAGCTGGACCGGTTCATGGCCAGGCTCTCCATCGGCTACCCGGAGGAGGAGGAGGAGGTGGAGGTTCTCCTGAGGCGGGCCGCGCGACGGACCGAGGAGCCCGCGCTCGCGTCGGCCTGCGGGCCGCAGGGGCTGCTCGGCCTGCGCGAGGCGGCCGAGAGCGTGCACGTGGAACCGGATCTTGCGCGCTACGCCGTCGCGCTGGCCCGGTCCACGCGGACCGCGGCCAGGGTCGCCGTCGGAGCCAGCCCCCGCGCCTCGCTGGCCCTGCTCAAGCTGGCCCGGGCCCGGGCGGTGATGGACGGCAGGCGCTTCATCCTGCCCGACGACATCAAGTGGTGCGCCTTCGAGGTGCTGGTCCATCGCGTCCTGCTCAAGCCGGACGCATGGGCCGCGGAAGCCCACGCCGCGGACGTCGTCAGGGCGGCCATAGCCTCGGTACCCGTGCCCAAGGCGGAAAAGGGATGAATCCCTGGCGGGCCGCGGCGTCCATCGCCGTGCTGGCCCTGCTCGCCGTGGGGGCCGTCCGCCCTGGAGGACCGTGGCAGGTCCTGGCCTTTCCCTTGGCCGCCTGGCTGCTCCTGGGAAACCGCTCCATGCCCGGGACCCGGGCGGCAGGGGAGACCGCGCTGACGGCCACCCGGACGCTCGGTGCCACCTTCCCCATGGCCGGAGCCCCGGTAGCGGTGACGATCAGCGTGGAGAACCGCGGCCCGCGCATTGAATACCTGCGCCTGACGGACGGGTTGCCGCCCGGTGCCGTGCTCGTCTCGGGATCCCCGGCCTGGCGGGGCAGCCTCCCGGCCGGCTCCCGGGTGGAAATCGCCTACACGGCCCGCTTCCGACGCGGGCGGCATGATTTCTCCGGCGTCATGGCCCGTCTCGAGGATCCCCTGGGCGCGGACAGGCGGGACCTGGCGCTGGACTGTCCGGGAACGGTGGTGGTGCCGCCCCTGCCCATGCGCGCTCCATCGCTGGTCGCCGGGCCGGGAGCGGTGCGGCCGTACTCCGGCAGGAGCGGCGCCAGGCGTCCCGGGGAAGGCGCCGAGTTCCACGGTACCAGGGACTACTCGCCCGGGGACAGGCTGCGCAACCTGAACTGGCGAGCGGGAGCGCTGTGGGGCCAATCGATCGTGAACGTGTTCGAGGGCGACCGGGCCATCGACGCGGGCATCATCCTGGACTGCCGAGCCGACGCCTACCGCGACGGGACCGGCTTCGAGGCCTCCGCGGCCGCGGCGCTCTCGCTGGCCGAATGGTTCCTGGACGGCGGCAACCGCGTGGCCTTCATGCTGTACGGTTCCTCCCTGCGCTGGATCCCGCCCGGGGCCGGCAGCGCCCACCGGTACAGGATCCGGGCGGCGGCGGCCGGCGCCGAGCTGGGGGACCATGCCGTGTTCGAGCGGTTCGACCACCTGCCGTCGGGCGTCTTCCCGCCCCGTTCCCTCGTCATCCTGGTCAGCCCGCTCAAGCGCGAGGACCTGCCGCGACTGAAGGAGATGCTGGCCCAGGGGTACTCGGTGCTGGCCCTGCGCCCGCTCTCCCCGGAAACCGCAGGGCACGGCGGCTCAGGGGACGCCTCCCCGGATGAACGGGCGGCCGGGCTGGCTGCCCGGGTGACCGCCCTGGAGGACAGGCTCCTGCATGCCAGGCTCGCCAAGGCCGGGGTCACGGTGATGGACTGGGACATCCGCACGCCGCTCATGTCGGCCGGGTACCGAGGGAGCCGCCCGTGAGCCCGCGCATCATGGCTGTCCTGACCGGCGTCGCCGCCTGCGTGCCCCTGGCATTGGTGCTCGGCTTGCGCTGGGCAGCCGCGGGCAGGCATGCCGACCACGCCGGTCGCCGCCGCTTCCTGACCCGGTCCGCCGGCATGCTGGGCTTCTCTCTGGTCGTCTCGATCGCGCTGGCTTGGTTCGGCGGCGTGCTGGCCCTGCCCGCCCTGCCTTCCCTCCTGCTGCTCCTCGCGGTGGCCGGCGGGCTGGTACGGACGCTCCGTCCCCGCACGGCGGCCGAAACGGACAGCACGGACGTCGCCGGTACTTCGCAGTAGACACGACCGGTCGGTCAGCCCAGGATCACGCCGTCCAGCCGGATGTCGTGCGCATCCATGGGAACCGACTCCACCAGCTGGAAGGCGTAGCCGAAGCCGAACGCCCGGTGCGACGGCGAGGCGATGGAAGCCAGCCAGCGGTCGTAGTATCCCTTGCCCCGGCCCAGCCTGCCTCCCGCGGAGTCGAAGGCGAGTCCCGGAACCAGGGAGACGGTCCGCACGGTCCGCGTCATGGATGCCGATATGCAGGGCGCATCGGCTGGTGGCTGGGGTATGCCCCAGCGATCGCGCGGCCAGGAACGCCAGGAGCCGTCCAGCTCGACGAAGGCCAGGTGATCGCCGTCGATCCTGGGCACGGCGACGCGCTTGCCGTCCGCGAGCGCCCGGGACAGCGCCTCCGAGCTGTCAATCTCTCCCGGCATGGAGAGGAAGGCCAGCACCATGACGGCATCCCGCCAGGCCGGCACCTGCTCCAGCAGGCCGGTTGCGCGGGCGCTCCGTTCCCGCCGCTCGTCCGCGGACACGGCGGAGAGCCGTGACTTCATGGCCGCGCGGAGTTCCCGCTTGGCGGCGTTCACGGCCGCGATCCCCGGATGGCCGCGTCGTGCGCGTCGATGTCGACGGCGTCCCAGGGATAGCTCACCCACCGGTCCTCTATCTCCAGTCCGGCCAGGTACAGGGCCACCCCCTCCGGCATGGCGCCGCGCTTGGGCTTGTTCTTGTTGTGCAGCACCGCCACCGCGATGGAAGCCGGTTCATGGGACATGAGCTCGCGCACGCAGTATTCCAGCGTCGACCGGGAGTCGTCCACCTCGTCCACCAGCAGGATGCGCCTGCCCTTGAGCGTGCGCTCCGCCTCCTCTATCCACTGCACCTTGCGGGGATCGTCGGTGGGACGGTTGTCCCTGTCGTAGTACGCGATCCCGACCGCGAGTATGGGCAGGTCCAGGTAGGTCCGCAGGATCCGCGCCGGGATGAAGCCTCCCGAGCCTATCGCCACGATCATGTCCGCACGGTAGCCGGACGCGCGGATCCGCGTGGCAAGGGATTCCACCGTCCGGTGGATCTCCTGATAACTGAAGAGGTACTTTTCCATGCGCTGATGATACGACCTTCCCCGGGACGGATCAATACCGCGGCGTCCCGCGGACGGGGCTGCGCCCGGAGCCGGCCTGAAAAGCGTTGTGCTATCGGCGGCGCGGCTATATACTCGATCCGGTCTGGAGGCAGCATGCGTCTTCGCGCTATCCTCGCGTCTTTCCTGGCCGTGACGCTCCTGCTCTCATGCGGCGGAGGCGGAGGCGCGGATACCCTCAGGCTCGGCTGGTTCGGCCCCCTGACCGGCGACCGGGCTGCCGAAGGGCTGAACGAGCTCAATACCGTACGCATGCTGGCCGACGAGATCAACCGCGCCGGCGGCGTGACCGTCTCCGGCACCGCCTACACCCTGAAGGTGATCGCGGTGGACACGGCGGGCGACCCGCTGAAGGCCCTCGACGCCGCCAGGCGCCTGGTCAACCGGGACAAGGTCATCGCGATCATAGGCCCGGACAGCTCCAACAGCGCGATACCCATAGCGCCCATCCTGGAGCAGGCGATGGTGCCGTCCATCGCCACGGCGGCCACCAACCCGAAGGTCACCGTGGTCGACGGCACGGTGAAGCCCTACAATTTCCGCGCGTGCTTCGCCGATCCCGACCAGGGTGCGACGGCCGCTGCCTACGCGTACCTCGTCGAGGGCGTGCGCCGGGCCGCGGTCATCCACGACCCGGGCGATGAATACTCCAAGGGCATGAGGGACGCGTTCGTGGAGACCTTCCTCAGGCTGGGAGGAACCGTGGTGGCTGACGGGACCTTCTCGCCGGACCACGCGGACCTCGGCTCCGCCATCGGGTCGGTCGTCGCGGTACGCCCGCGGTTCCTGTTCGTCCCCTGCCTGGCCGACGACGCGCTGGCCATCGTGACCGGGATGCGGGAAGCCGGATACGGCGGGACCGTCATGGGCGGCCGCGACTTCCGGCGCATCCCCGCGGATCTGCCCGCGATGGCCGGGAGCTTCTACCTGGACCACCTGCACCCCGGCGACCCCGATCTGCTGGAATTCCGCGACCGGTATCTCGAACGCTGGGGATCGGAGAGCGGGACCGTCGGCTTCCTGGCCCACGACGCGGTCATGCTGGTATTGGACGCGCTCAAGCGCTCGGAGGGGGCCACGGGCGAGGCTCTCGCGGCGGCGCTGTCCGCCTCCGACATCCAGGGCATCACCGGGCGCATCCGCATCGACCCGGCTACCCACGACCCCTCCGGCAAGGATCTGGCCGTCATCCAGTCGGTCGACGGGACATACGCGTTCAAGCGCAAGTACTCCCCGGAACCGGGGCGGTAATCGCGGTCATTGACAACCGGGGCCTCCGGCGTATTTGATGGATGCGCGGGGGACACCATGACGACAGTCGATCCTGAGCTCGTTGAAACCAACCTGGCCGAGATGTCGCGCACGCTCGCTGCGACCGCGGATCCCGAATTGATCGAGCAGTTCCTCTACAGCCTCTTCACCCGCGCGGAATCGGACGAGATCGCCAAGCGCTGGGCCCTGGTCAAGCGGATCGCGGAAGGCGTCCCGCAGCGGACCATAG
Source organism: Spirochaetota bacterium (assembly GCA_022709445.1). Lineage (GTDB taxonomy): Bacteria > Spirochaetota > Spirochaetia > Treponematales > UBA12059 > JAKLIU01. The sequence continues at coordinate 4,872 of JAKLIU010000134.1, forward strand.
CGTCGGAACTGCACCTGTCCCTGTGCAAGATCACCAGGGGCTCGCGGGAACTCAAGAAGGAAGGCTCCGCATTCAGGCGCATGCTCGAGACCGCGGGCTACCGGGTGACGGAGAAGCCCCCCCGCAAGCCGTCCCGGAAACCCTGACGGCCCCGGACGGCACGGGGGAACCGGCCGTCAGGCGAGACTCACGGAGCCGACCACGATATCCGTGACGGGAACGTCCTGGTGCGGCATCCGGTTGCCCGTGGGCTGCCTGGCCATCGCGTCCACCACGTCCATGCCGTCCTTGACCGCGCCGAACACGCAGTAGCCCCAGCCGCCCGCGTCCTTGGACCGGTGGTCCAGCCTGGAGTTGTCCGAGAGGTTGATGAAGAACTGGCTGCTGGCGCTGTGCGGATCCGAGGTCCTGGCCATGGCCAGGGTTCCGCGGGCGTTGGACACCCCGTTGTCCGCCTCGTTCTTGATGGGCTTCCGGGTTTCTTTTTCCTTCATGCCCGGCAGCATGCCGCCGCCCTGGGCCACGAACCCGGGTATCACGCGGTGGAAGATGGTGCCGTCGTAGAAACCGGCCTTGGCGTACTCGATGAAGTTGGCGACGGTGTCCGGGCTCTTGTCGGCGAACAGCTCCACCGAGAACTCACCGAGGCTCGTCTTGAACATGGCGATGGGATTGGGCATGCGGGTTCCTTTCTCCGCCGCGGCGCTGCGCGCGCGGAACGCCGTCCGGCTGGCCCGGACGGCGTTCCATGTGTAGCACAATCGCGGCCTTTCCGGAAGCGGCCCGCCTCAGGCGCCCGAGCGGTCGTACTCCTCGCCTATCGAGGCGATCAGCTCCTTCACCGTCACTATCCTCTCGGCGCGCCAGGCGTTGGTACCGGCGAAGGCGAAGCTCTCTCCCAGCCGGCCCCTGACGGCGTTCTTGAGCGCCAGGG
>JAKLIU010000135.1 GCA_022709445.1 Spirochaetota bacterium
TGTCCGCCGCGACGAACACGGAGAATACGGACTCCGCTCCCCTGTGCGCCAGGACCCGTTCCTTGCGCCGATCCAGCTCGAGGGCGGCCGCGCGGCCGAGGCCGGAACCGTCCGCCATGGCGTACAGGGCCTTCAGGTCCCCGGCCCAGACGAGCTTCCCGTAGTTCCAGGTCCCGCCATCGGCGTCGGTCAGGATCCTGTCGGCCGCGTTCACGCGAACGATCTCCGTCCCGTAGCGGATTTCGCCCCCGCGCTTCACTATCGCCGCCGCGAGCGCGTCGATGAAGGCTCCCACTCCGCCCTTGGGGTAGAGATAGTCGGCATAGAGCGCGAAATAGCTCAGGGCGAAGAACACCGGCGTTTTCCGGAAGAAATGCTGCCCGATGATGTCCTTGAGCGACTGGTCGGCCGATAGCGCGTCCAGGGCATCCTCGAAGGGCGTATCCATCCTGGAGATGCGGTACATCGTCCTCATGAATTTGACCATCCACGCCGCCAGGGCCGGCCCGAGCACCAGGATGTTTTTCTTTTTCTTCTCGAACAGGGGGCTGTCCACCCCGTAGAGCACCTTCATGTCGCCGATCACTCCGCGGATGGCTGCGACGATCCTGTCCACGTCGTCCCCGCTCCGGGGATAGAAGTCCTTGAGCATCCGGGCGTAGTCGTCCAGGCTCTTCTCCCCTTCCACCACGAGCATCCTGTCCTCTATGCCCAGGCTGACCGGATTCGGGAGCATGGTCACGTCAAGGCCGAATTCCTTTATCATTGGTTTCACGAGCCCCGCGTTGACCAGGGCGCGCGCCCCGCCTTCGAAGCGGAAACCGTCCCGCTCGAAGGAGTTCATGAGCCCTCCGCAATGATCGTTCTTCTCCAGCAGCAGCACGCTCTTGCCCTTGTGCGCCAGGCTCAGGGCGGCGGTGAGCCCCGCGATGCCGCCGCCCACGACGATGAAGTCCTTCCTGGTCATTGCATCGCTCCCTTCATGGCCAGCAAGCCCAGCGTACGGGTCCAGAGCGCGTCAGCCGCCTCGAGGTCGCGGGCCGGCGGGGACAGCTCCTCCTCCGTGGTGAGGTGGAAGAATGTGTCGGTCTTGGCGGCGAGCCCCGGCGCGGCTCCGAGATGGTACAAGGCCTCGGCCGACAGATCCGGGGAGCCGGAACGGCCGTCGATGACGCTCTTCTTGTACCACTGGTACAGCCGGCCGTTGTCCTTGCCGGTCTCCGTCTTCACCATCCCGGGATGCATGGCGTTGACGGTCACCCCATGGGGCGCGAAGTCACCGGCGAAGCGGTGCATGCACAGGAGCTGGGCGAGCTTGCCCGCCCCGTAGGCCTTGATGCCCGTGTATCGCCTCCGCTCCCACTGCAGGTCATCCAGGTCCAGGCCCCAGGCGGCGAAACGGTAGGCCTCCGAACCCACGAAAATGACCCGCCCAGCCCCCTGGCCCTCCAGCTTGGGCGCGAGCATGCCAGTGATCACGAAGGGCGCCAGGTAGTGCAGGGCAAAATTGGTCTCCAGGCCATCGGGCGTTTCCTGGCGCTTTTCCAGGTGCAGCCCGGCGTTGTGGATGAGCACGTCGATCGGCCCGTCGAGCCCGGCCAGCCAGCCCCCCGCCCGCCGCATGCCGTCCAGCAGGGACAGGTCGGCGATGAACTGCTCCACGACCACCCCGAAGGTATCCGCCAGTTCCCTGCGGACGCGCTCGGACTTTTCCGCGTTGCGGTTGACCATGACGACGCGTGCGCCCATGGAGGCGTACTTCCTCGCCGTGTGGTAACCGACGCCCGAGCTGGCTCCCGTGATGACCACCGTCCGGCCGTCAAAGCGCTCCTCGCAGCGCGCGGGCGGGTTCTTCATGTTCCTGAACATCGACCATACATTCGACCATTCATACTGGGGCCAATAGCGCCGTATCGCGGGGTTCAGCATTCGGGGCTCCTCCTCGGGTGCCTCCCCATTGTAGCAGACCGGGTACCGCGGGGCAAATGAAGAATGCATTGCGAAAGACCGGATGATGTGCTCAAATGATGAACCATGAAAACCAAGCACCTGCTCTTCGCCTCCCTCGCGCTCATGGCCGGGCTCATAGCCTTCGCCCTCCTGTTCACGGATCGATTCCTGGCCCTCCTGAACCAGCCGGCCCTGGGCGTCCACGCGCGCTTCGTCCACATCGCGGCGGCGACCGTCTTTTTCGCCAATGCCGCCATAGGCATGCTGTGGGAGCGGCGGAGCCTCGTCTCCGGACGGAAGGAGGTCATACTCCAGACCTACGAAACCGTGGCATGGCTCGACGCCCGCCTGTCGTCCCCCCTGATCATCCTCTCCCTCGTAGCCGGGCTCGTGCTCGGGGTGACGGGGGGAGGGCTGTTCGAGACCGGCTGGCTGTCCTGGAGTTTCTTCCTGTTCCTTTTTTCCGGGATTTTCTGGGTGCTGAGCGACATCCCCACGCAGTACAAGGTAAAGCGGCTCATGGCCGGGATCGATCCGGAGGACCCGGCCCTTCCGGCGGAGCTCATCCGCCTGCTCCGGCTGCGCTGGTGGATAAGCCTGGCGGGCGTCGCTCCCCTGGTCGTCGTCTTCCTCTTCATGGTGTACAAGCCAGCCCTGGTCCCCCTGGCTGCCCTGTTCCGCTGAGGCGCCCGCCGGCCATCGCCCGAAAACAACGAAGCCCGCCCGGAAACCCCGGACGGGCCTCGTCTGGTTCGGTAAGCATGCGGCAATCCCCAAAACAACCACAGAGACACGGAGGCACGGAGAAAACGGGGTAATGAAGGACGATAGCGAAGACTCTCGCGCCATCGCCATTCAATTCTCAGTCTACCTCCGTGTCCTCCGTGCCTCCGTGGTTGCCGTTGGGATCAAATCATCGCACGATCTTGCGGGCCTCGATGTAGAAGCGCTTCTCGGGGGCCTCGCCCATGGAGAAGGTCTTGCGGGGCATGACGCCGTCGCGGATGACCGTGGCGAAGAAGCTGGACTTGTCGATGGGCGGCAGGTACAGGCCCAGATTGCCGGGTTTCCTCGCGAGGGCCTCCAGGCTGTCCGTGCCGTGGATGTAGTCGATGACCGTCCCGGGATTCTTCTTGAGCCATGCGTCGAGGATTTCCTGGATGGTGCCGGCCGCGAGCTTGGCCGTCGGCCTGGAAAAGCGCAGGAGCCCGGAGCCGGCGCCGGACACGAACGCGAAGCGGTGCTCCGCCGTCGGCTCGTCGGCCATGCGCACCGCGTCGCCCCAGGGCATGGGCTCGAACGCGCCGCCGGCTGCCTTGAGGGCATCCTTGAGGGACTTTTCGTCGGCCTTGAAGAGCACGCGGTGGATGGGATGGAAGGGCAGTCCGTCGTCGTAGATGTTCACCAGCTCCACCAGGGCGTAGCGCGCCGGATGGTCCATGATGGCCGGATCTTCCTTGCCCGCCGCCTTGACCTCCTCCCAGACGGCCTTGGCGGTGGCCAGCGAGTGGTTGCCGTCGCCGACGGCGAAGAGGAGCACGTCCGGGGAGCCGTACTTGGCCTGATAGGCCCCGGCGTCCGCGAGCTTCTCGAGCGCGGCCGCCACGCCTTCGAGCGCGGCGGGATCCGACACCTGCCATCCGCGGACGCGGCCGGATTCCTTCATCAGGCTGAAGTCGTAGAGCTCCGGCAGCGATGCGGCACGGGCGCGGAGGGGCTCGATCACGCTGCGCGAGGGATCGTCGATGAGCAGCATGATGTGCGGCAGCTCCAGCGGGGCTCCGCGCCGTATCTCCATGCGCGGGGGAAGGCGCTCCACGATCGTGCCCTCGGTCGGCCGTATGCGCGAGGTGACGCCCGCGCCGTACCTGTACGCCTCGAGGTCCACGGCCATCACCAGGCCCGTGCGCGGGTGCTTCTCGAAGGGCGTGACGCGCTCGACCAGCACGAAGCCCGGCTCCCGCGCCGCCAGCACGCCGCGGGACAGGTAGTCCTTCATGGCGGCCTGTATGCGCTTGACGCGCTCGGCCTTGCCCGCCTCCTCCAGGTAGCACTCGGGGAAGATCAGGTTCAGGGTGCTGGGAGCCGTGCCGACATGGTCCGCCACGGATTCCCAGTAATGGTGTTCGCTCGAGTATTGGTCGCAGGCCACGACGGCCCACTTCTCCCAGTCGGTCCCCGCGGCGGGGAGCTGGACTTCGGGGACGCGGACGCCGAGGGCGGCGAATCGTTCCTTGAGTTCGGGCATGGTTCTCTCCTTTTTCGCGGACCGCCGGAACGGTGGGTGGGGCGACGGCGGCCGGCCGCACCATTATGCAAATTTCCGCCCGGCAGGTCAAACCGCCGCCGGTGGGGCGTCGCCCAGGGCCCCTGCCGGAGGCGTTTCCGAGCCGTCCACGGGAGGGCGAAGGCCAGCCCCGGACACCTTTTCTCGCACCCCCCTCTTGTGATACCATCCGGCCCATGTCCGGCATCTTCGACGTGATCTACGAGGACGGTGACGTGGTGGTGGTCAACAAACTGGCCGCCGTACCGGTCCTTCCAGATAAAAGCGGCGACGAGTCGCTCAAGCAGTTCCTCGCCGAATCCCGCCCCGGGAAATTCGTGGAGCCGGCCCACCGGCTGGACCGGCGGACCAGCGGGGCGGTCGCCTTCGCCAAGAGCAAGCGCAGCCTCGCCGCCCTGTCCGAGGCGTTCCGCGAGCGGCGGGTGGAGAAGACCTACTGGGCCGTGATCGAGCGCCAGCCCGACCCGCCCGCGGGCACGCTCCGGCACATCCTGATCCACGACAAGCGCAGGAACACCTCCAAGGCCGTGCTCGCGGACGGATCCCAGGGAGACAACGTCGCCGGGGACCTGGCGGAGCTGAGCTACGAGCTGGTGGGAAAGAGCGAACGCTTCTTCCTGCTCTCGGTCAGGCCGGTGACCGGCCGGACGCACCAGATACGCGCCCAGCTGTCGGCCGCGGGGTACCCGGTCCGCGGCGACCTCAAGTACGGAGCCCGCCGCTCGACCCACAACGGCCTGATCATGCTGCACGCCCGCAGCCTGTCGGTGGAACTGACCGAGGGCAAGACCATCTCGGTGACCGCCGACCCGCCGCCGGACGAGCCCCTCTGGGCCGTGTTCGACGACTCCCTGTCCAACTGAGCGGCCCCCCGCCTAGAACACCGGCTGGGCCCGCAGGGCCGGGTCTCCCGGGAGCAGGTTCAGTTCCTTCCACTGCATGAAGGCGGGCAGCTCCCCGCGCGGCTCCACCGCCAGCTGGAATATCCCGCAGTTCCCGGTGGACAGGAGCGGCATCCACGACTCGCAGCCGAAGGTCACGCGCACCAGCCACTGGATGGTGCCGCCGTGGGACAGGGCAAGCACGTCCCCGCCGGATTCCGCGGCCTCGCGCCTGAGCACCGCCCAGGCGGCGCGCGCCCGGTCCGCCAGCTGGTGCGAGCGTTCCGCGTCCGACACCCCCTCCCAGCTCATGTGCGCGAACCGGGCCCAGTCCTCCGGATGGCGCTCCCTCGCCTCGTCCAGGGTCAGCCCGGAAAATTTGCCGGTGTCCAGTTCCACCAGGAGCGGTTCTCGCCGCGGGGCCGGGAGGCCGGCCTCCGAGCACAGGATGTCGGCGGTCTCCGCGGCGCGCGACAGGGGCGAGCAGAGGGTCCGCGCCACGGGCCTGCCCCGGAACCACGCGCCTGCCTGCCGGGCCTGGTCCCGGCCGCGGTCGTTGAGCGGGAAGTCGCTCCTGCCCTGCACGCGGTTCTGGGCGTTGGCGACGCTCTCGCCGTGCCTCACGATGTAGAAGTTGACCGCCCTGCCGAGTCCCGCGAAGAACGGCGCGTCGATGCC
>JAKLIU010000136.1 GCA_022709445.1 Spirochaetota bacterium
GATGTACGAGGATTCCAAGTTCCTGAAGCGCATCTCCGACTTCGCCGACCTGGCCAAGGTCATGAAGAACAAGATCCGCAAGCGCATCAAGGAGAAGTCGGGCGAGCCCATGTACGAGGACATCGCCAAGGTCTGGGACGAGATCGCCTTCGTGAAGCCCGCCGAGACCGACGTCGAGTCGCTCAACCGCACCTACCTGTACGAGAAGGACAAGGTGAAGAACCGCCTGATCCTCATGCGCGACAAGCTCAAGAGCATGTACGCGTACCAGTACCCCATCCAGCGCCGCGTGGTGGAGGAGCGCCTGGTGTTCCTCGAGAAGGAATTCCAGCGCTTCGACTACATGATCAACCCCTACCACATCCAGCCGGGCCTCCTCCTTGACGTGGATATCTGCTCCATCAAGCGCAAGAAGGCCACCCTGGACGGCATGGCAAACGTGCTCAACGAGTTCCTGCACGGTGTGTCCAAGGGATTCCAGGACGCTGCGTTCGCCTCGTTCAGCCGCAGGCGCTCCACCGTCCGCGAGGACATCGCCCAGTCCTTCGCCACTCCCACCCTGGAGGACGAGGCCGCCGCGGCCCCTGCCTCGGCGGGCTACCTGGCGATGCTCAACGACGAGCCCGCCCCCGCGTTGCCCGAGGCGACCGCGGCCAAGGCGCCGAGGGGCCGGAAACCGGGCTCCAAGGGCGTGGTCGACGCGGCCCCCAGGAAGCCGGGCAGGAAGCCGGCCGCCAAGGCCACCCGCAGAAGGGGTGACGGCGGGGTCCGCGAGCTCTAGCCCGTAACCGCTGCGGCGCCCCCCGATGAACCGGGGGGCGCCTTTTTTTCGGGAAGGAAGGGGAAGCCATGATAGCATCCAGCTGCAAATTCGAGACTCTGGGCGACCGGGAGTCTTTCAATTCCTCCGTGCGCCACGTGAAGGCCACCATAGACTTGGCGGAGCGCCTGGCCGACGGCGAGAACCTGGCGGACGCCCTCAACGCACTCCTCGACGCCAAGGCCGTGAGTTCCGAGGAGATCCAGCCCTTCGTATCCATGCTGCTCGTCGGAAAATTTTCCTATACGCAAGTCTCAAGGAACCTCGCCTCGGTGTCCGGCGACCTGGCCGCCATCGTCGACGAGGCCAGGAAATGGAACGCGGTCGACCTGGTGACCGTCTACCACCACCCGGATCTCGGGGTGGTGGTGCTCAACCCGAAGAACCCCGCCCATGCCTCGCGGCTTGACCGGCTGAACAAATACGAACTCCTGACCGTCTACGCCGGCGGCTTCGCCAAGGGCGCGGACCCCAAGCTGGCCCGCAAGGCGGCCGAGCTCCTCGTCACCATGTACGAAGGCGGCAAGGCAAAGGCTGACCCCGCCCTCGCCAAGGGACCGTTCTCCTACAAGGTCCCCAGGGAACCCAAGGCGCAGGCCGAACCCAGGGCCGCGCGGGGACCCAAGCCCAAGGCGGCCGCCAAGGGCAAGGCCCCCAAGGCCGCGGCCGCCGCGCCGGCAGCCGTCGCCGCGGCCCCGGCCGCTCCCGCGAAGGCCGCGCCGCCCGCCGGCCCCAAGCCGGGATCCCGCATGACCCCCATGTACGCGGTGCTGGTCACCAACGAGCTGTTCCACAACGGCAACGTGGAAGCCTGGAAGCGCATCATCGAGAGCTACAAGGCAAAGCATCCCGACCTTGACGTGCTGGTGTACTACGACAGCGAGCGCATCACCAACCTGAACGCCCTGTTCAAGTGGGGCAAGGTCAAGCACGGCAGCGTGATCCAGTTCGCCGTCGCCGGCGAGAACATCTGCGACGTGGCCAAGCTCCAGCGTTACCTGGCCCAGGGGGCGAGCAACATGTTCGAGGCATTCCTCCGCGGCCCGGTCAACGGCGTCCTGCCGCTATTCTGATAAAGGAGCGAATCATGAAGGCAAATGTCCATTTTTTCAGCCAGAAGGATACGATCAAGAAGCAGGTGGACGTCGAGAAGCTCGGGCAGCGCGGCAGGCAGGCCAACGAGTTCGCCGAGCTGGGCTTCCCCATCCTGCCCGGCTTCGTGATCGACTCGGACGTCGCCAGCCGGCTCGCCGGAGAGGATGTCCTGGGCGCCGTCAAGCCGGCCATCAGGAAGATAGAATCGGTGGTGGAGAAGGGCTTCGCCGACGCGAAGGAGCCCATGCTCCTCAAGATCGTCATATCGCCCAACCTGGCCATTTCCAACTATCCCACGCTGCACAACTTCGGGCTCGCCCGGGGCACCGTGGAAGGCTTCAACAAGTACGTGGGCGAGAAATTCGGCTCGCACGAAGTGGCGTTCCTCGCCCGCGGCATGCTCAAGATCGAGGAGCGCATCGCGGAGCTCGAGAAGCGTGACAAGGACCTGGCCAGGATACGCGAGCGCATCGTCTCCGCCAGCAAGGTCCTGGACGCCGACAAGCCAGGCATGACCGCCGAGGCGCAGATGGCCGCGTACGCCGACGCGCTGCCCAAGGGTTTCTTCGACGACGCCTGGACCCAGCTGGACATCGCGCTCAGGCGGATATCCCGCATGCTGGACCTGGACGAGCAGGACGACGACGACACCGCCATCCTGGTGCAGCCCATGGTGTACGGCAACTACGGCAAGGGTTCGTGCGCGGGCGCATTCTACACCCGCAACGTGGTCAACGGGGAGAAGCGGCTCCAGGGCGAGTACTTCGTCGAGCGCTTCAACGAGCTGGGCGCAGAGGGCGACGACATCAACAAGATCGTGCCCAGGCACCTCAAGCAGCTGGAGGCGATGGCGCAGTCGCTGGAGGACCACCACAAGGAAATCCGCCAGATACGCTTCACCATAGAGAAGGACAAGCTCTGGCTGATCGAGCAGCGCCAGGTCATGGCCAAGAGCACCCAGGCGGACCTCAAGCTCTACATGGACCTGTATCAGCGCAAGGTGGTCGACGACGCCTTCGTGGTCAATTCCATCCAGCCCGGCCGACTCAACGAGATACTCCACCCGATAGTGGACATGTCCTCGGTGAAGAAACTGCCAGTCACCAAGGGCGGCATCACCGGGGCTCCGGGCGCGGCGATCGGCCGGGTCTATTTCTCCACGGAGAGCCTCCTTGACGCCTACCGCGTCGCCCAGCAGAAGGGCGAGGACAAGCGCATGATCCTGTGCATGACCTCCACCTTCGCGGAGGACGTGAAGGCCATCGAGGTGGCCACCGGCGTGCTCTCCTGCGAGGGAGGGTACTCCGCGCACGCCTCGGTGGTGGCCAGGCAGTACGGCAAGGTGTCCCTGGTCAAGCCGGAGATGAAGATACGCGGCAAGAAGGCGACCATCGGGAGCCTCGCTGTGAGCGAGGGCGACTTCATCACCATCAACGTGCCGTACTACGGCGAGCCGCAGATCTGGCTCGGGAAGGCCTCGCTCATCGAGCCCGACCCGGCCGAGTCCGGCCTCTTCGAGTTCATCAAGGTGGTCAAGGGCTGCATGAAGCACTTCCACGTGCGCGCCAACGCGGACAGCCCGCGCGACGCCGCCCTGGCCCTCTCCTTCGGCGCGGAGGGCATAGGGCTCTGCCGCACCGAGCACATGTTCTTCCTGGACAAGCGCATCAACGTGTTCCGCGAGATGATCCTGGCCGACACCGTGGCCGAGCGCGAGAAGGCCCTGGCCAAGCTCCAGGTCATGCAGCGCGACGACTTCTACGGCCTGTTCAAGACCATGGCCGGCAAGGAAGTGACCATCCGCTTCCTGGACGCGCCTCTCCACGAGTTCCTGCCCCACAACGACAACGAGTTCGAGATGTTCATGGCCCACCTCAACGCGACCAAGAAGGGCAAGGCGCCCTCCAAGTCCGAGATCAGGGCGCGGATGGATTCGCTGGCGGAGTTCAACCCCATGCTCGGCCACCGCGGCTGCCGCATCGCCGTGAGCTATCCTGAGATCTACGCCATGCAGGCCAGGGCCGTCTTCGAGGCGGCCTACAGGCTGCAGGCGGAGAAGGTGGACGTCAGGCCGGAGATCATGGTCCCCATCGTCATGAACGCCGCGGAGCTCAAGCTCATCGTGTACGGCAAGAAGATCGAGGGCACCACCTACCGCGGCCTCGTGGAGATCGAGGAAGAGGTCCGCAGGGAGCTCAAGGCAAAGGCCATCCCGTACCGCATAGGCACCATGATCGAGCTGCCGGCCGCCGCGCTCTCCGCCGGGGAGATAGCCCGCTACAGCGAGTTCTTCAGCTTCGGCACCAACGACCTGACCCAGACCACGATAGGCATCAGCCGGGACGATTTCAACGGTTTCATGCCGGACTACTCCCTGTATGACCTGATCGAGGGCAACCCGTTCTCCAACCTGACCGCACCCGTGCGCGAGCTGGTCGCCATGGCAACCAGGCGAGGCAGGATGACCCGCCCGACGCTCACCGTCGGCCTGTGCGGCGAGCACGGGGCCAATCCCGACAATGTCCGCTTCTGCATGGAAGCGGGCCTCGATTACGTCTCCTGCTCCCCGTACTCGGTGCCGATCGCCTGCCTGGCAATCGCGCAGATAGAGGTGGAGCGCGGCAAGCGCTGAGCCCGTCACGCCCGCATGGCCGCCGGCGTCCGCGCCGGCGGTTTTTCTTTGCCCCGCGGCTTCATGATCGGGCCCGGCGGTGGTATATTGACGGAAAGCTGGAGGAACGATGAGGGAGCTCGACGGCATATCACTGTACGGATTGTTCAAGGCGGGCTCGCGCAAGGTGTCCGCCGCCCGGCGCGAGCTGGACAGGATCAACGTCTTTCCCGTTCCCGACGGGGACACGGGCAGCAACATGGCCTACACGCTGGACGTGGCGCTCGCCTCGGTGGACGCGCATCCTTCGGTCGGCGTGGTGCTGCGCGATCTCGCGGATTCAGCGCTCTCCAGCGCGAGGGGCAATTCGGGGGTCATCCTGGCCCAGTTCATCGCCGGCCTACACGAAGGGAATGGTTCCTCCCAATCCATGTCCATGGAACGCTTCGTAAGGTCCGTGGAGAACGCGTGCGCCCGCGCCTATGAGGCGATAGCGCGGCCCCGCGAGGGCACCATGCTCACCGCCATCCGGGAGTGGTCCGCCGCGCTCACGGAATCCCGCCGGGAGCACCACTCCTTCAGGGAACTGCTCGACGCGGCCCATCCACGGCTGAGGGCCGCGCTGGCGGGCACCACGGAGACACTGGCTGAACTGAGGGAAGCCGGCGTGGTGGACGCCGGCGCGAGCGGTTTCGAAGCCCTGGTGGACGGTTTCCGGGAGTACGCGTCAGGCAGGGCCGATGGCGACGCCGGAAGCCGGGAGGCTCCCGCTACCCTCGCGGAATCCGGGATCGACCCGGTCCACGGGCCATCGGTCGAGGTCCCCGGATCCTTCCCGGCGATCAGGTACTGCTGCGAGTTCCTGCTCCTCGCGCGCGAGGGAGAATACCTGGACCTGGTCGCGCTCAGGGAACTGCTGGGCCGGTACGGGGATTCCGTCGTGGCGGCCGGAGGCCCGGCCAAGGCCAGGGTACACGTCCATTCCGACGACCCGGCCTCCCTGTCCGACTCCCTGCGCATCGTGGGGCTGCTTGCCCAGCAGAAAATCGACGACATGGCCATGCAGTACCTGGACGCCCACGAACCCGTGTCCGACGTGGCCATACTCACCGACTCCGTCTGCGACCTGCCGGACGATCTTGCGCTCAAGCTGAGGGTCCATCGGGTACCCCTGCTCATGCGCTTCGGGGCGGACGAATACCTCGACGGTTGCACGATACGCAGCGAGGACTTCTACGACCGTG
>JAKLIU010000137.1 GCA_022709445.1 Spirochaetota bacterium
ACCCAGCGAAGTGATCGCGGAACTGGCTGCCCGCAACCTGGACCGCATCGTGGGGCGCAACCGGGGCATCGTGCACCGCAACCTGGCGCTCCTGGACGCGTTCTTCGCGGCGCGGCCGGACTTCGCGCGCTGGTGCCCGCCCGAGGGCGGCTCGATCGCCTTCCCCAGGCTGACGGACGGCTCGGACGCGGGCCTCCTGGCGGAGCGCATGGTGGCGGAATGCGGGGTGCTCATCCTGCCCGGCGAGCTGTACGGGGCGGACCCCGCGCACTTCCGCATCGGCTACGGGCGGGCGAACATGCCGGAAGCCCTGGCTCGGCTGGAATCCTGGCTGGACTCCCGCCCCGGCAAGGCGGCCCGCTGAGCCGCTTTTCCGGCCTGCCCGCTGCGGGCTACTCCCCGAACAGGAAGCGCGATGGGTTCTCGTGGACCAGGGCTCGCTTGAACCCCCGGTCCAGGGCAGATTCCCCGAAGTCCCGCACGTAGTCCAGGTAGGACCGCGACCGCGTCAGGCTGATGAAGAAATCCGTGCCGAACATGAGCCGGCGCCGGGCAGTCGAGCGGGCGGGGAGGGAGAGCGAATCCAGGAAGCGTTCCAGTTTTGGCCAGTAGGCGGGATCGCTGCCGTTGAAGGACAGGTCGGCGTAGACTCCCTCGTAGCGTTCCATGTAGCCGGCGATGGTGCGCGTCCAGCCGTCCTGGGCCTCCCCGCGCGGCACGGGCAGCCAGCGCTCGCCGAAGTGCGCGAAGTCCACCAGCAGGCCGGGATATTCTGACAGGGGCGCGGCCCAGCGCGCCGGATCCGTGTTCCGCAGGGCCAGTTCCAGCGGCACGGTGCGGTAGCCCTGGTCGTCGCAGTGCACGGTCAGGGGCACCCCGTGGCGCTCGCAGAACGAGTACAGTTCGCGCACCGCATCCCGCTCCGCCGGCTCGTCCGGCCAGGGGTCGAAGCCCAGGGGCGGATAGAGCTTGATCCCGGCGAACGCGAGCCGGGGCGGCCGGGCCGGGTCGCCCTTCCACCGCGTCGATGACCTGAAGGCTGCCAGCTGGGCGTCCCGGTCCCGCTTCCAGCGCCTGAAGTACCGGTGCAGGATTTCCTCCACGCCGGCGGCGCCGCGCAACGCGGGATCCAGCCCCAGGAAGGGCCGCACGACCAGGCGGCCTTCCGGCCGCTCCCTGCGGTACGCGGCCACGCCCGCGAGCATCTCGCGGACCGATTCCTCCAGGGTCTTGCGCGGGAAACGCGCGTAGTAGACGGGAGCGGGGGCGCCGGGCGGCCGGGAGAAGTCCATGATGAGGGGGCAGGCCAGCCAGCCGTCCCAGCGCTCTCCCAGGAAATCCGCCCCGCGCGCGTCCATCAAGCCCGCCCTGCGCGGGCGGCTCTCGCCGTGCTGACGGTGGCCGGAAGGAGGCCCGGAGAACAGTCCGGACAGGTCGTCCTCCATCAGCATGAAGGTGCCGGCCGCGTCGTTCTCCACCACGGACAGGAGGTTGCGCAGCTCCTCGCCGCCGTGGCGGAGCAGTGTCCGCAGGAGATAGCCGGGCGCCGCCACCTGGGTGTAGAGGGTCTCGAGCCCCCGGTTGAGGAGCGAGTCCACGAACGGCCCGATGGCCGGCCGCGCCAGGGTCATCACGTGGCAGTGCGCGTCGATCAGCAGCTTCATGGTTCCAGCCTCCCGTAGAGCTTCCGGTTCCCGGACTTGCCCCGCTCGGCCAGCAGGCCGGCGCGCCGGAACACGTAGAGCACCTTGCGCGCTCGGAACGCCTCGATGCCCAGGGCCTTGCCCAGGCTGTCCGAATCGAAGGGTTCGCCCAGGCCCGGCGGCAGCAGTGCCAGCCAGTCGGCCTTCCGGTCCAGGGACACGGTGCGCGTCACCTCGGCCAGCTCGCGGGAGAGCACGCGGTCGCCGCGCCTGCGCCAGGAGCCGGAACCGTCCCGCACCCGGGTCTCCACCACGCGCACCAGCACCACGTCCAGCCTCACGTTGGGCGAGGCGACGATGGAAGAAGCCTTGACCAGCTCGTCGAAGACCGACCAGAAATCGCGCCGGGCCGTGCTCCTGCGGCGGGAGACGATCTCGCCCGAGGCGGGGTCCGCCCGCTCGATCACGGTCTCGGCGGCCACCGGGTGCACCACGCGCACGGGCATCACGCAGGCCAGCGAGAGTACCTTGTCGCATATCTTGCCCAGGTTGCGGGTCTGCACCTCCACCAGCTCGTCCGGCAGCACCACGTCCACCACCTTGCCGGCCACGCTCGCCTCGAAGCGCGCGCCGGGACCGGCCCGCCCGGCGTAGATGCGCTTGAGCGAGGCATGCAGCCCGGTTTCCGAATACAGGCCTATCCCCGGATGCTCGGCGACCGACTGCGCCTCGTTGATGTGCGGCATGGCTACAGTATCGGCCTTCCGCGCGGTTTTGGGAACTGCCCGGGCGCGGCGCCGCCTTGCCGCCCCGCGCGCGTATCGGGCACAATGCCCCATGCGCTTCCAGGTTCCCGACCTTCCGGTCATGAGCTTCCTCCCGAGGATACGGGACGCCCTGTCCGCGGGCCCGCTGGTCCTGGTCGCCGAGACCGGGGCGGGCAAGACCACCGCGCTGCCAGCGGCGCTCGCCGCCTCGGGCGGGATCAAGGGCAGGATAGTCGTGCTGGAACCCAGGAGGCTGGCGGCCCGTTCGGCCGCCGCGTGGGCCGCGGGACTGCTCGGGGAACGGGTCGGCGGGACGGTGGGCTACCGGGTGCGCGGGGATTCCCGCGTCGGTCCCGGGACCGTGGTGGAGTACGTCACCGAGGCGGTGTTCCTGCGCATGGTCCAGGACGACCCGCTCCTGGGGGGCATCGGCCTGGCGGTCTTCGACGAGTTCCACGAACGGTCCCTGGTGTCGGACCTGTCGCTGGCCTTCGCCGCGGAGGCCGCCGACGCGCGCCCCGGACTGTCCCTGCTGGTCATGTCGGCGACCATGGATTCCGGCGACGTCCGCGCCTACCTCTCCTGCCCGGCCCTGGACGTTCCCGGGCGGACCTACCCGGTGGCGGTCGAGTACCGGCCGCCGGGGACCGGCCGCGGCGTGGAGGAAACCGTGGCGGCCGTCGCGCTCGAGGCCCTGGCCTCCTGCGACGGGGACGTGCTGGCCTTCCTGCCGGGTTCCGCGGAGGCCGCCCGCTGCGCCCAGGCCCTGGCCCGGTCCGGCTCCCCTGCCGGGACGGTCTTCCTGCACGGTTCCATGCCCCTGGACGAGCAGGTCCGGGTCCTGGATCCGCCCGCGGGTACCGCCAGACGTATCGTACTGGCCACCGCGGTGGCCGAGACCAGCCTCACCGTGCCGCGCGTGCGGGCGGTGGTGGACTCCGGCCTCTCGCGCTTCACCAGGTTCCACCTGGGCAGCGGCATGAACCGCCTGGTGACCGAGCGGGTATCGCGGGCACAGGCCGAACAGCGCCGGGGCCGGGCCGGGCGGCTGGGGCCGGGAACCTGCTGGCGCTGCTGGGACGCCTCCGATATCCTGCAGCCTTCCCGCGGACCGGAGCTTGCCCGCTCCGAGCTCTCGTCCCTGGTGCTGGAATGCGCCCTGCGCGGCGTGCGCGAGCGGCTCTCGCTCCGCTGGCTGGACGAGCCGCCGCAGCCCGCCTGGGAAGCCGGCCGGAACCTCCTCCTGGACCTCGGCCTGATCGCCGCCGACGGGACCATCACGGCGCGCGGAGCCAGGGCGGCCTCGCTGGGGACGGACACCCGGCCGGCGGCGGCCCTGGTCGCGGCGGCGGACGATTCCCGGGATCCTGCCATGGTCCACGCGGCCGCCCTGGCGGCGGCGGTCATGGAAGGCAGGGGCACGGGAGAGCGGACACCGGACCTGCGTTCCGCCCTGGACGAGCTGCTCTCCGGACGGGCCGGCGACCGCGGCAGGCCGGCCCTGGACGAGGCCGACAGGCTCTGCAGGCGGGTCCTGGGCAGGGGCTTCGACCGGGCGGCGGCGGCCTCGCGCCTGGAGCTGGCGGGCGACGCCCTGGCCGCCGGCTTCCCCGACCGCCTGGCCAGGCTGGCCCCGGACGGCTTCAGGGAGTTCCGCTCGGGGAGGAAGGCGCGCGCCGGGGGGGCCGCCGAGTCGGTCGCCGGATGGCTGCTGGCCACGGACCTGGACGCGGGAGACTCGCTGGTGAGCGTACGCCAGGCCCTCCCGGTGAGCGATGCCGCGGCCAGGGCCGCCCTCCTGCCTTCCGCCGCCGAGACCGTGGAACTCGAGTGGCGGGGCCTGTCCTGCGTCGCCTGGTCGCGTCTCAAGTCCGGCGCGTTCACGCTCAGGGAGCGAAGGCTGCCCGAGCCGCCGCCCGGATCGCTCGCGGGGGCGGTGCGCGGGAGGCTCTCCTCGGAAGGCACGGCCTGGCTGCCCTGGGACGACGGGACCGCGGCCTTCCTTTCCAGGCTCCGCTACGCCCTGCGCGCGGGCAGGCTCCCCGGCGTCGATCCGGTGGCCTGGACCGAGGCGGGACTCGCGGCCGCGATGCCGGACGCGCTCGAACCGTGGCTGTCGGCCAAGGGGGACGCGATAGCCCCCGCCGGCCTGGCCGGCGCCCTCCGC
Source organism: Spirochaetota bacterium (assembly GCA_022709445.1). Taxonomy (GTDB): domain Bacteria; phylum Spirochaetota; class Spirochaetia; order Treponematales; family UBA12059; genus JAKLIU01. Next base: position 4,578 of record JAKLIU010000137.1, read on the forward strand.
GACCTCCTGGGCAGGGAAGCCGTCGCGGTCCTGGAGCGGGAAGCGCCGGAGTTCGTCACCACGCCGGGCGGGCGCAGGCGGAGGCCAGCGTACCCGCCGGCCGGCGAGGCCAGGCTGTCGCTGAGGATCCAGGAAGCCTTCGGGATGCGGGACTCGCCCCGGATCTGCGGCCGGCCACTGGTGCTCGAGCTCCTGAGCCCGGCCAACCGGCCCCTGCAGGTCAGCTCGGACCTGGCCAGCTTCTGGGCCGGAGCCTACCCGGCGCTGCGGGGCGAGCTCTCGCGCCGCTACCCCAGGCACCACTGGCCGGAGGACCCGCTGTCCGCCGCGCCCGGCCGGGGACCCGCGCCCCGGCGTTCCTGAAACCCCGTCCAGCCGCCCCGCGCCGGGACCCCGGGGGCGATCAGCGGCGCATCAGCACGATGGCCGTCAGGTCGTCGGTGCGCTTTGCGCCGGACGTGAAGTTCCTGTAATCGATCATGATGGACGCGAGCACGGATTCCGCCGATTCGGAATCCGCCCGCTTGAGGGCGTCCAGGAGCCGTTCCACGCCGTACTCGCGGCCCTTGGCGTCGCGGCCCTCGGTCAGGCAGTCCGTGTACAGGAGCAGGCAGTCGCCTGGCCCCATGGTGAAGGCCAGCGCCTTGACGCTGACTTCCAGCCCATCCCTCCCCAGGGGCGGCGCCTTGAAGTCCTCGCCGTCCTTGGGCGACAGGACGATCGCATCCTTGCGCCCGCCCTTGCGGTAGAGCGCGTCGGTGTGGGCGGCGTTCACGTACTCCACGCGCGCCCCGGCGATGCGGAGGAAGGCGGCGGTCAGGTAGTTGTCCACGGACGACAGCTCGCGCACCAGTTCCCGGTTGGCGTCCGAGAACAGGGTGCCCAGGGCTTCCTTGTCCCGGCCGCCGGTCTTGCGGAAGAAGATGTTGCGCGCGAGCAGGGTGATCAGGCCGCTGGCGATGCCGTGGCCGGAGACGTCGCCGATCATGAGCCCGCGCAGGACGCCGTCGCGCTCGTAGAAATCGTAGAAGTCGCCCGAGACGCCGGAAGCGGGCTCGAAGGCGAACGCGATATCCCAGTCCTTGACGGCCGGCGGCTTGCGGGGAAAGAAGCCCCGCTGCACGGAGACGGCTATGCTCATGTCCCGTTCCCGGGCGTCCATGAGGTCGCGGTAGCCGCGGTTG
>JAKLIU010000138.1 GCA_022709445.1 Spirochaetota bacterium
GACGCCCATGAGCTCGTCCAGGTCGGCCACCGAGAAGGCGCGGAGTGTCCTGGAACCCTTACCCCCGAGCATGGCCAGGCCCTTGGCGCAGTCCTCGGTCCGCTCCCTGAGCTCGCCGTCCACCGGGGGCCGGGGCACCCGCGAGTCCGTCAGCACCAGGACCGCCTCGCCGAACGGCGACGGGAGCAGCTCCACGCTGCCCTTGCGGGCGTCCACCAGGGCAAGGGAGCCTTCCCGCGCCCTCGCGGTGGCGGCGTGGTCGGCCATGCGGGCCGGGCGCTCGAAGTAGTGCTTGGTCACCGATACGGCCGCCCGTTCCACGGCCTCGTCGCCCGGGTCGGCGCCGGCGAGCATGGCGGCGGCGCGCACGGAAGCGCAGAGCAGGGCCGACGAGGATCCCAGGCCCAGGCCCTGGGGCACGTCTCCCGCGATGGTGACGTTGAAGCCCCGCGGCGCCCCTTCCTCCCCGAAGAAGGCGGCCAGTGCGCCCTTCATGAAGTTTGCCCAGCGGTCCTCGCGCTTGAACTTGAGATTGGCGACGTTGGTCCGCTTGCGCTCGTTCAGGTCCGCCGCGTAGAAGCGCAGGGAGCTGTCCCGGCGCGCGCTGACGGCCACGGCCACGCGGCGGTCGAAGGGGAACGCCAGGCACATGCCGTCCGAGTCGACGGTGTGCTCCCCGAGGAGCCGCACCACGCCGGGCGCGGACACCACGAGGTCCGGCTGGGCCTCGTACTCGATGCGGTGCAATTGGCTTATGTCCGTGCGGGCTGTCTCGGCCGTCTTCATATAATACCGGCTATCATACTTCAAATACGGGCGCCCATCAATGAAAAAACGCGGCCGGGCCGGGCGGCTCCTTTTTGACAAGCGGCGGGAAGCGTTGTACTATTCATCCATGACCCGCACGCTCCGCTCCCTGAGCCTCCTCTGCATCCTGTCGACGATCCTCGCCCTGTCGTGCCGCACCGTGCCCGAGCCTCCCGTGCAGGGCTCGCCCGGGCCGGACACGGGCACAGTCGGGACAACGACCCCGGCGTCCGACCCGGCCGAGACCCCCTTCGATCCCGCCGCCGTCAGCGCGGAGGTCAAGCAGACCACCATCACCGACGTCCGGGCGTTCATCGACACGCTCAACCTGATCATCCGGAACCGCGATTACGAGGCCTGGACCGGCCACCTGACGGGGGAATACCTGGAGCGCTACTCGGATCCCGCAGTCCTGGCGGAGATCTCCCTGGATCCCGCGCTCAAGCGCTACGGCATCGTGCTCCGCAGCCTCAGGGATTACTTCACCTACGTCGTCTACCCCTCGCGCCAGAACTCCAAGGTCGACGACATCGAATTCCTGGACAAGACCCGGATCAAGGTGCTCTGGACGGACGCCAAGGGCGAGCGCCTGGTACTTTACAATCTGGAAAAAATCGGCGATACATGGAAGATAGCATTCTGGAGGTAACCATGAAACATCCCTTCGCTCTGTGCATGGCGCTCGCGCTGGCAGTGGCAGCACCAGTTTTCGCCCAGGCGCCTTCGACCGGCGGGGAGCGGACCGTCGAGGAGTCCTACCTCCAGGGCTACCTGGAGACCATGATCATCCAGGAGCAGGCGCACGGGGAGACCAAGGACTCCAAGCTCGTCGCCCTGCAGTACATCCGCCAGGCGGTGGAAGAGGGACGCACCAGCGTGGAGATCCAGGCGGCCCTCGAGTTCCTGGCCACCGAGGGGACCTTCACCGTCGTCCGCTCCGGCGGCTACGGCATCGCCCTCAACAATTTCCCCGACGTCAGGCGTGAGGCGGCCTTCCTGCTGGGCAGCTTCAAGACCCCCGAGGCCAAGGACGTCCTCCTCAAGGTGGCGCTGGCCGACGCCGAACCGATGGTCATCGCCGCGGCCATCCGCTCCATGGGGGAGATCGGCATCATCGAGGGCGACGACGTCACCCAGGCCATCTCCTTCATAATCAGCCGCTTCGACATACTGATGCCGGACAACTCGCTGGCCTTCGAGGCCCTGGTGGCCCTGGAGCTGCTCGCCGACGCCAACAAGGGCCTCACCGATCCCTCGGCCATCCGCGCCATCATCCGCATCGCCGACGGCAACTACATCAAGCCCGTCAAGGACAAGGCAAGGCAGCTCCTGGACAAGCTCAGGAAGTACGCCGCTTCCTCGGCGGCATCCGGCAAGTGACCTGATGCCCCGCAAAGGACGCCGGCCGCGAGGCCGGCGTTTTTTTTTCCATGCCGATTCCGGCATGCGGCGGTATATTCAATGAAGAAGGAGGATGCCATGGACGTGCGAGAAGTGGATCCTGCCGAGCCCCTGCCGCCGCCCTCCCCGCCCGAACGGCGGCCGGAAGACGTTCCCGGCGCCGCTGAGAGCGAGCCGGAACCCGCCCCCGCGGAACCGGGCACGGCGACCGTGCTGGACCTGTACGCCTGAACGCGCGGCCCGCTGAACGGCCGGCGACAAAAAAACCGGCCTTCTTCCGAAGGCCGGTCCTGAGCGATGCGGGATTCGAACCCACCACCTACAGCTCCGGAGGCTGTCGCTCTATCCAAATGAGCTAATCGCTCGCTCGCTCCCGATACTAGTTGGATGGGCGGTCCGTGTCAAGGCGAGGCGCGGCGCCGGTGACGCGCCCCGGCTTCTTCCGTATACTCGGGGCATGGAACGGACGATCAGGGACAGGACCATCGTGCTCGCCAGCGCATCGCCCAGGCGTCGGGAGACCCTGGAACGACTGGGCTTCCCGCTGGTGCTGCGGCCGACGGACTCGGACGAGTCGGTGGCCGACCGCCTGCCGGTGCCCGAGCGCGTGGTCGAGCTGGCCGCGCTCAAGGCGAGGGCCGCGGCGGCTTCGCCGGGAGCGGCCGGCGCTCCGGATGGACGCTGGGTGCTCGGGGCCGACACCCTCGTCGCCCTGGACGGCATTGCCTACGGCAAGCCCTCAGGGGAGGAAGAGGCGGGGAACATGCTGCGGGCCCTGGCGGGCAGGGAGCACGAGGTGGCGACGGGCCTGGCCCTGATCGACCTTGATTCAGGCAGGCTGTTCACCGCCCTCTCGGAGACCCTGGTGCGCTTCGCCCCCATGAGCGAGGGGGAGATCTCCGCCTACCTCGCGACGGGAGAATGGCGGGGCGCGGCCGGCGCGTACCGCATCCAGGACCGCGCGGCCTTCTTCATCGATCGCGTGGACGGCTCCTTCTCCGGGGTCGTGGGCTTGCCAATCAGGGAATTGTATGTCATCCTTCGCCGCAGCGCGTATCCCTTCACGGGGATACCCCCCGTTTCGGGAGGCAGCGCACGGGAGCCCTGACGGGCCCCGAATCTTCCGTACCGCCCCGAACGCGAAAGCGCGCGGCGCGGCGACGAGAACAAGCGAAGGGGATCCTCTCCACCGGAGGGGGTCACATTGGAGGAACACGTGGCCGTAGTCACCATGAAGAGCCTCCTGGAGTCCGGCGTACATTTCGGGCACCAGGTCAAGCGTTGGGATCCGAGGATGAAGAAGTTCATCTTCGCCGAGCGCAACGGCATCCACATCATCGATCTCCAGAAGACGATCCAGTCCATCAAGGAAGCCTACGACGCCGTCCGCAAGACGGTCGCCGGCGGCAAGCCGGTGCTGTTCGTCGGCACCAAGAAGCAGGCGCAGCAGGCCATCCAGAAGGAAGCGGAGCGCTGCGAGCAGTTCTTCGTGAACAACCGCTGGCTCGGCGGCATGCTCACCAACTTCACCACCGTGCGCAAGTCCATCGAGCGCCTGATCAAGCTCGAGAAGGAAGACTTCTCCAGCCTGACCAAGAAGGAACAGGCCCAGCTCCAGAAGGAGAAGGCCAAGCTCGACAAGAACCTGTGCGGCATCAAGGGCATGAACAAGCTGCCCGGCATCATCTTCATCATCGACACCCGCAAGGAAGCCATCGCGGTCGCCGAGGCCCAGCGCCTGGGCATCCCCATCGTGGCCGTCGTGGACACCAACTGCAATCCCGAAGGCATCGACTACCCCATCCCGGGCAACGACGACGCCATCCGCTCCATCAGCCTCTTCACCCAGATCATCGCCAACGCGGTGGTGGAGGCGGAGAGCGAGACCGGCCTCAAGATCATCGAGACCCTGTCCGAGGACGACGTGCCCGACAGCGCCCCGCCGGTCGTGATCCCCGAGGAGGAGGAGGTGGAGGTCGATCCCACCACCTACGTGGCCGAGCCCGAGACCAAGGCCGGGGAAGCCGCCGCCGCGCCCGCCACCGACGAGGCGAGCATCGAGGAAGACAAGTTCTACACCAAGTAAGGAGTACGACGTGGATATCAAGGCTTCGGACATAAAGGACCTGCGCGAGAAGACCGGCGCGGGCATGATGGACTGCAAGAAGGCCCTGGTCGAGGCCGGCGGCGACGCCGTCAAGGCCGAGAAGCTGCTCAAGGAGTGGGGCCTGGCGGGCGTCGAGAAGCGCGCCGGCCGCGCCACCAACGAGGGCCGCATCTTCCTGGCCGAGTCCGCCGCGGCCATCGCCGTGGTGGAGATCGCCTGCGAGACCGATTTCGTGGCCCGCAACGAGGACTTCATCAAGGCCGGCCAGGGCATGGCAGCCCAGGCCCTGGCCAAGGGCTGGGACAAGCCCAGCGCCGAGCTGGAAAACCAGGTCAAGGACCTGGCCAGCGTGATCAAGGAAAACATCACCCTCAAGCGCGTCATCCTGGTCAAGGCCGGCGCCGGCGAGTGGCTGCACAGCTACATGCACGGCGAGGGCAAGATCGGCGTGGTGGTGCGCGCCAAGGCCGAGAAGGCCGAGGCCTTCAAGAACGCCGAGGTGACCGGCTTCATCCACGACGTTGCGCTGCACATCGCCGCGTTCCGCCCCATGTTCCTCGAGCAGTCCCGCGTCGACGCGGCCTGGATCAAGGAGCAGGAGGAGATCTTCCAGAAGCAGGTCGAGGGCGACGAGAAGATGAAGGGCAAGCCCGCCAACGTGGTGCAGGGCATCCTCAAGGGCAAGCTGAACAAGCTCATGAGCGACATCTGCCTGATGGACCAGGGCTTCGTCAAGGACGAGAAGCAGAAGGTTTCCGCGGTCATGGCCGCCGTCGGCAAGGCCGCCGGCACGCCGTTCTCGATCGCGGACTACGTGTACGTGAGGGTCGGGGAAAACTGATCCGACCGGCCGCCGGCCCCGCGCCGGCGGCCGTTTTTCCAGCAAGGAGAGAACCATGGACGACGTCAAGCACGCGTGCGAAGAGCGGATGAAGAAGACCCTGGCCGCACTCAAGGACGACTTCGCCGGCATACGTACCGGCCGCGCGTCGCCCGCCCTCCTGGACAAGCTGCGCGTGGACTACTACGGGCAGAAGTCGCCCATCAGCCAGGTCGCCAACGTCTCGGTCCCCGAGGCCAGGCTGATCGTGGTCCAGCCTTGGGACAAGGCCCTCATCGGCGAGATCGAGAAGGCCATCCAGAAGTCCGAGCTGGGCCTCAATCCGTCCAACGACGGCAAAGTGATCCGCATCTCCATCCCGCCCCTCACCGAGCAGCGCCGCAAGGAGCTGGTGAAGGGCGCCAAGGCCACCGCCGAGACCTCCCGCGTCGCGATACGCAACATACGCCGCGACGGCATCGAGGACCTGAAGAAGCACCATGACTCCGGCATGCCCGAGGACGCCATCAAGAAGATGGAGGAAGAGCTCCAGAAGCTCACCGACTCCTACGTGGGA
>JAKLIU010000139.1 GCA_022709445.1 Spirochaetota bacterium
CATCGCCAGGCTCTACCCGGCGATCTTCTCGGGACCGCGCAACGGCCGTGCCCTCGTCGCGGCGAGCGTGGGTGGCGAACTCCACGAGCTGGGCATACGGATGGTGGCTGATTTCTTCGAGCTCGACGGGTGGGAAAGCTACTACCTGGGCGCCAACGCGCCGGCCGCCGCCATCGTCGCGGCCATCCGGGACCGGAAGGCCGCGCTCCTCTGCCTGTCGGCGACCACCGTCGCCAGCCTTCCCGAACTGGATTCGACGATACGCCACATACGCGACGCCTTGGGCGACCGGGGGCCGAAGGTGATCGTGGGCGGAGGGCTCTTCAACGTGTCGCCGGATTTCTGGAAAAAGATCGGGGCCGACGGGTTCGCCTCCGACGCGGAGGAAGCCCTGGCGGTGGCCGCCTCCCTCGTGGGCCGCTGATGGACGGGCGATCCGGCCTGGCGATGGCCTGCGACGACGAAGGCCGCATCGTGTCCGTGGTCCACGACGGGATCGGACTCCTGGCGGGAGCCGTCGGGACGCTCTTTCCCGCCCTGTTCAACGAGCGATCGATTCCGGCCGCCCTCGACTTCCTGCTCGGGATACGGGAACGCGGCGCCGCGCTCGACCAGCCGCTCGGCTTGCGCCCGGAGCGCGGGGGCCAGACCCTGCCGTTCTCCGGAATGAGGGCGGGCGGCCTCCTGGCGGTGACCGCGAGCCTCGCGGGCGCGGAGGCGGAATCGTTCTTCGGGAACATCAGCGCCCTCAACAACGAGCTGATCAACTCGCAGCGGGAACTGTCGCGTTCCAACGCCTCGCTCAGGCAGCTCTCCGCGGAGAAGGCTTCCCTGGTGGAGCGGCTCGAGAAGACCGTGGCGGAGAAGGACCTGATCCTGCACGAGGCCCACCACCGCATCAAGAACAACATGGCTTCCATCGGCTCGTTCCTGACCCTGAAGCGCGACCTGTCCGGGAACCCCGAGGTCGGGACCATCCTGACCGAATGCATCGCCCAGCTGTCCGGCATGGGAATCCTGTACCAGAAGCTCTATCGATCCGCGGAAACGGCCAGCGTCTCCGTGGCCGAATACCTGCCGGCGATACTGGAGGAGGCCCTCGGGCTGTTCGACAAGCAGGACGAGGTGGCCCTGCGCTTCGACCTGCCGGAGACTGCGCTCCCGGGCAAGAGCCTCTCGACCCTCGGGATCATCTTCAACGAGTTGCTCACCAATTCCATCAAGTACGCGTTCGCGGAAACGCCCGACCCGCGGATAGAGGTGGACGGCGAGAGGAGGAACGGAGTCCTGGTGCTGCGCTATCGGGACAACGGCAAGGGGCTGCCCGAGTCCTTCTCCCTGGACAGCGCGACTGGCTTCGGGACGACGGTGATCGCCGGGATGGCGTACCAGCTCGGCGGGAGCGTCAGCGCGCGGAACGACGGCGGCGCCTGTTTCGAGATCGAGCTACCCGACCGGACTGACTGAGCCGGCGGAGCTCCGGCGATGATGAGCCGGTACGGCGATGCGCGCTCGCCGCTCCGTCGTTTCAATCCCTGAACCGCGATGCCGCCCCTCCCGGGCCAGCTTGACGGTTCCGGGAAAAACCGTGGATACTCTCCCGCATGAACACCAACCCGCTGCTTTCCACCTGGGAAACGCCCTACGGGCTTCCCCCCTTCGACAAGATCAAGCCCGAGCATTTCGCGCCTGCGTTCGAGACGGCCATGGCCGACCACCGCGCGGAGATCGAGGCCATAGCGTCCAACCCCGAGCCGCCCACGTTCCAGAACACCCTGGCGGCCCTGGACCGTTCCGGGCAGAGCCTGGCCAGGGTGATCGGGGTGTTCTTCAACCTGGCCGCCAGCGAGACCAGCGACGCCCTGCAGGCCGCCGAGCGCGAGCTGATGCCCGTGATCGCGGCGCACCAGAACTGGCTGAGCCTGCACGAGGGCGTGTTCCGCCGCGTGGAAGAGCTGTACGGCAAGCGCGCGGGGCTGGGGCTCGGGGCCGAGGATCTGCGGCTCCTGGAGAAGGTCCGCTTGGACTACGTGATGCAGGGAGCCCTCCTCAAGGGCGAGGCCCGTACGCGCTACGCGGCCATCACCGAGGAGCTGGCGGGACTCTTCACCACGTTCAGCCAGTCCGTGCTGGGCGACGAGGCCGCGTTCGCTCTGGAGCTGGCGACGGAGGCCGACAGGGCCGGGCTGCCGGAGTTCGTGCTGGACGCCGCCAAGTCCGTGGCCGCCGACAAGGGCGTCGACGGGTACGTGATAAACCTGTCGCCTTCCCTGGTGGATCCCTTCCTGACCTACTCCACGCGCCGCGACCTGCGCGAGAAGGTGTGGCGCGCGTTCAAGGCCCGCGGCGAGAGCTGCCCCGAGCGCGACACCCGGCCCGTGGCCGAGAAGATCCTGCGCCTGCGCCACGAGATGGCCGGGCTCATGGGCTACGCGAATTTCGCGGACTACGCCCTGGTGGACCGCATGGCCAAGAAGCCCGCCGCGGTGGACGACCTGCTCATGCGCGTCTGGGAACCCGCGCGCGCGCGCGCCCTGGCCGAGCAGAAGGACCTGGAGGAGCTGGCGGCGCGCGAGGGCTTCAAGGGGCCGATCATGGGCTGGGACTGGAACTTCTACGCGGAGAAGCTCCGGCAGGAGCGCTACAGCCTGGACGAGGCCGAACTCAAGCCCTACTTCCAGCTGGACCGCATGACCGATGCCATGTTCGACGCGGCCGGCCGGCTCTACGGCGTTTCCTTCAAGGAAGTGAAGGGCGTGCCGCTCTACCATCCGGACGCCAGGCTCTACGAGGTGCTGGACTCCAAGACCAAGGCCATCGTGGGCGTTTTCCTGGCGGACAGCTTCGCCCGGCCGACCAAGCGCGGCGGAGCCTGGATGAACGAGTTCCGCAACCAGTCGCGCAACCGCCCGGGCGCCCTGCCGTATCCCATCGTCATCAACAACAACAACTTCGCAAAGGCCCCCGAGGGCAAGCCGACGCTCCTGTCCCTGGACGACCTGCGGACCCTGTTCCACGAGTTCGGCCACGGACTGCACGGGCTCCTGTCCAACGTGACCTACAACACCCTGGCTGGCACCAACGTGCTCAGGGACTTCGTGGAGCTGCCCAGCCAGATCAACGAGCACTGGGCGCTGACCCCGGAGATCCTCAAGAAGCACGCGATCCACGCGCAGACCGGCCAGCCCATCAGCGACAGGCTCATCGGCCTCATCAAGAAGAGCGAGCACTTCAACCAGGGCTTCCTGACGGTCGCCTACACTTCCTGCGCGCTCATCGACATGTCCATCCACCAGCATCCCGATCCGGCCAGGCTCTCCCTGTCCGCCTTCGAGGCGTCCGAGTGCAAGCGCCTGGGCGTACCGGAGGCGGTGGGCATGCGGCACCGGCTGCCCCAGTTCAGGCACCTGTTCGCGGACAACGGCTACGCGGCCGGCTACTACGTGTACATGTGGGCGGAGGTCCTGGACGCCGACGGCTTCGAGGCCTTCGAGGCTTCGGGGGACGTGTTCAATCCCGAGCTTTCGGCCAAGTTCAAGCGCTACGTGCTCTCGGCGGGCAACACCATGGACCCGGCCGAGGCCTACCGGGCCTTCCGCGGGCGCGACCCGGACGTGAAGGCCCTGATCCGCGGGCGCGGGCTGGCCTGACGGAGTGACGGGCCGGCGGTCCCGGTCCGATACGCCCGCCCGGCGCTTCCCGCGCCGGGCGGGCTTTTTTCGATGGCCGCGGGATGAGGCACCGCTCAGGGGCCGATCAGTCGCCCGCACGTCGAGCTGCGAAAAACCGTGATCGTTTCTTCCGGATTGTGTGATATGCTCTTTCATTGACAGAAACCAATTACAAAGAGGATTTCATGAGAACAAGATTTTGCGCATGGACGGCGATCGTCGCGATGGCGATGCCTCTGCTCTCCGGCTGCCCCCTGCCCAACCATCAAGATGACCCGACCGTTCCGGAATTCAGCCCGCCCGGCGGCAGCTACATGGAGTCGGTGGACGTCACGATACCCGGCATCGATCCGGTCGCGGAGAACCTCCGCTACTCGCTGTCCGGGATGGATCCCTCCGGCAACATGCCCGCCGGCTCTCCCGCTTACTCGGGTCCCATCCACCTGGACCGCTCAGGCCCGCTCTGCGCGGAAACGCGGATCGGCGAGTCGTCAGCGATGAACCTGGCGTACTACTCGATCGGTCTTCTGGCGCCCGAGGCCTCCATCCCGCCTGGCGACATCGCTTTCCCGGCGACCCTCCGGCTGACCCTGGCCGCCGGCGCGGATCCGGCCAATTCCATACGCTACACCCTCGACGGTTCGACTCCCCTCTGGGGCAGCGCCCTGTACGCGGAGCCCGGAATCGAGCTCACGGGCCCTGCGACGGTCACCGCCCGCGCGTTCCGCGACGGGACCGAGCCCTCGGAGGTCCTGGTGCTCACCTACACCTCCGCCGGCGCCGTGGCCGCGCCGACCGTGGACCGTCCCGCCGGATACCATACCGCCGCCGTCGACCTGGTCCTGGATTCGGCCACGGCCGGAGCGGTCATCAGGTGGACCACCGACGGGTCCGACCCCGTTTCGGGCTCCACCTGGACGGAAGCTCCCGCCCCGGCCGCCGTGCGCATCGAAGCGTCGGCCCGGCTCAGGGCATACGCCCGCAAGGACGGGCTGTCGCCTTCCGCCTCCATAGACCTGGACTACACGATCACCGGCCCGGTGGCCGAGCCCGGATTTTCGGTTCCCGCCGGGACCTGGGCTGGCGAGCAGTCGGTGGCCATCACGTGCGCCACGCCGGGCTCTTCCATCCGCTACACCCTGGACGGTTCGACCCCCTCGCGGACAGCCGGCACCCTTTATTCGGGTCCCGTCACCGTCGCCTCCAGCTCCACGCTCAGGGCGCACGCCTGGGTGCCAGCGTGGCAGGCGGATTCCGACGCAGGTTCCAGCGCCGCGTACCTGATCACCGGGACCGTGGCGACGCCGACCGTGTCGGTCGCAGCCGGGACCTACACCTCCGGGTTTTCGGTCACCCTGTCCACCGCCACGCCGGGAGCCACGCTGCGCTACACCCGCGACGGCAGCGATCCGGTCGCCAGCGGCACCGCGACCGCGGTGGCAGCCAGCTCCACGACGGTGTCCGTCGCTTCGAGCGGCAGCATACGCGCCGTGGCCCTGAAGCCAGACTGGACCAACTCGGCCACGATGGAAGCCGCCTACCTCATCACGGGCCTCGCGGCAGCGCCGGCCTTCTCCCCGGCGGCGGGAACCTACACCGCCGCGCAGTCGGTAACCATCTCCTGCGCCACCGCCGGCTCGTCCATCCGCTACACCCTTGACGGCTCGACGCCCTCGCGCACCGCCGGCATCCCGTATTCGGGACCCGTATCCGTTACCGCAAGCGCCACGCTCAGGGCATTCGCCTGGGTGCCCGCCTGGCAGGCCAGCTCGGACCGCAACGCCAGCGCCGCGTACGTCATCACCGGTCCCGTGGCCGTCCCGGAATTCTCCGTACCCGCGGGAACCTACACCGCCGCCCAATCGGTGACCCTGTCCTGCGCCACGCCGGGGGCCGTCATCAAGTACTCGACGATGTCGACACCTTCACGTACCGCCGGCTTGACCTACTCCGGCGAGCCGGTCACCGTCGCTTCCAGCGCGACGCTCAGGGCCTTCGCCTACGTGCCCGCCTGGCAGGCCAGTTCCGACG
>JAKLIU010000014.1 GCA_022709445.1 Spirochaetota bacterium
TAGCCCTCCCGCTCGAAATCGAAGAGGTAGCCCGGCTGGACGGCCACGCCCTCCTCCTCCAGCAGGCGGAGGGCCAGCTCCTCGTCCGTGTGCAGGCGGGGGCACTCCACGATCGCGGTCCAGCCCCCGTCGCAGCGCAGGACCCGGTAGGGCGTGGATCCTTCGCCCAGGATTCGGCGGGCGGAGGCCAGGTTGCGCGCGAGCCTCTGCCTCACGCCGTCCACGAAGGAGTCCGCCCCGGCCAGGAGCGCCGGCAGGGCGTTCATGGCCGGCGCCCCGGCCGACAGGTAGGTGTCCGCTATGATCTCCAGCCGCGCAAGGGCCCCGGCCAGCGCGGCGGGCGGCCCCGAGGCCCGTATCCAGCCCAGCTTGAGCTGGGGCAGGCAGAGGAGCTTGGACAGGCCGTCCAGGCTGAAAGCGAGGCAGTCCCGCTCGCCTCCGAGAGTCGGGGGGACTCGGGCGGCCTCGACCGCGTAGGGCCTGAAGACCTCGTCGGAGATGAGGGCCATGCCGCGCTCGGCGCAGAGTTCCACGACGGCCCGGCGCTCCGCGTCCCCGAGGTAGGAGCCCGTGGGGTTGTTCGGGTGTATGACCACCAGGGCCCTGGCGTCGGAGGCGACGGCCGCGTCCCTGAGGGCGTCCAGGTCGATGCGCCAGCCCGCGCCGTGGGCGTAGCCCAGCCGGTAGGGCTGCGCGCGGACGCCCTCCAGCCCGGCCAGCCAGTCGAAGAGCGGGTAGCCGGGCTTGGGGACCAGCACCGCGTCGCCCGGGTCGCAGGCCAGCTTGAAGAGCCAGGAGTAGGCCTCCGATGTGCTGGCCGCCAGGAAGAGCTCGCCCGTTCCGCAGTCGAGCCGTGCAGCCAGGGCCTCGCGGGCGACGGGCAGGCCGCGGGGATCCGGCGAGTAGGACAGCGAGGCCGGGTCGGCCAGGGCCGCCATGACGCCCCCGGGCGACAGCCCGCAGCGGGTGGGATTGCTCTCGGCCAGGTTGATCACCGGCCGGCCGGCGGCCCTGAGCGAATCCATGAGGGCGGATACGGGGTTGCTCCCGCGGAGGGGGCCTACCCGCGAGGAGAAGCGCGGTTCTTGTTCCATGGCCGGCGAGTATACATCGTCCCCGCTTCCGGCGCACCCACCTCTTCACCGGCAGGCCCGTCGCCGTGTATACTGGGTGGATGCACCGGCACCCAGGCCTGCGCCACGGACAGCTTCCCGGCGGGCAGCCTTGAACCATAAGCCTTCGCTCGCGCTCCGGGTCTTCTTCACCCTCGTCGCCCTGTTCGGGGCGGTCGTGGTCCTCATAGCCCTCTCCATGTACGCGACCGTCGCGGGCTCGGTGGAGGAGGCGGTGCTGGGCAACGTCACCCGAGACATGGCGCTCGCGGCGCGCGACTTCGAGATATGGCTGTCCGGCAAGACCGGCACCCTGGAGACCCTCCGGCACGCGGTCCTGCGCTTCCGCGACCGGCCTGACCTCATCCACGACCTCCTGACCGCCTCCACCGAGGCCGACGCCGACATACCCTGGATCTACTACGGCACCGTGGCCGGCGAGGGCAGTTTCTCCGTGCTCGGCGAGGGCATGGTGGCCCGCGGCGGGTCGTACTACGTGGACGGGTCCGGCTGGACGCCCGACGCCGGCTACGACTGGACCAGGCGGCCGTGGTTCATCCAGTCCTCCACCTACCCCGACCCGGTGGTGAGCGCCCCGTACGTGGACGAGGCCACCGGCGACACGGTGATCAGCATATCGCTGGCCTGCAAGGACGACGGGGGACGATTGCTGGGCGTCCTGGCCGCGGACGTCCGCCTATCCCGGCTGACCACCATCGTGGCCATGCGGCGCTTCACCCAGCACTCCCGGACCTACCTGGTGGACGAGGAAGGCTTCTTCATCACCAGGGAAGAGCGGATCTCCGATACGCCGCTCATAGCCGGGGAGAACGCGTTCTCGCCCGGATCGCCCCTGGCGGGCATGCGGAGCGAACTCAACTCGGTGGAGCGCAGCTCCGGCCTGCTCCTGGGAGAGGGCCTCTACTACGCCGCCTCGCGCGTGCCTCGCACCCGTTGGCTGATACTGAGCCTCGGGCCCGTGTCCGACGTGGCCGCCCCCGTGTTCCGCTTCTACCGCGACCTGGCCATGATCTCCTTCCTGGCCCTGGCGGCCGCGGTCCTCTTCGCCGTTCTGGAATCCCGTTCCATCACCAAGCCGGTGAAGGCGCTCAAGGAAGGCGCCCTGGCCCTGGCCGAGGGCCGATACGAGCACCGCGTCGTCATCGCCTCCCGCGACGAGTTCGGCGAGCTGGCCGATTTCTTCAACCACGTGGCTGCCAGCCTCAAGGGCGACCTGGAGCGGATGGAGCACCAGCGGGCGGAGATCGAGCGCTACTCGCAGACCCTGGAGCGCACGGTCAGGGAGCGGACCAGCGAGCTGGCCGAGGCCAACACCCTCCTGCGCATGCGCAACGACCAGATGGAGGAGGAAGTCCAGATGGCCGCCGCGGTCCAGCGCAAGATCGTCCCGACGGAGGAGGAACTGCCGCGGGCCCCGGGCCTCTCCTTCGGCGCGCGCTACCAGGCCATGGCCAACGTAGGCGGGGACCTCTACGACGTGGTGGAGCTCGGCCGGGGCCGCTACGCCATCACCATAGGCGACGTCTCCGGCCACGGGATCCCGGCCGCCCTCATCGCCGCCATGGCCAAGGCCAGCTTCAGGGCCCACGCGGCCACGGACGACGATCCGGCCGCCATCATGGCAAGGGTCAACTCCGAACTCTGCGAGCTGATCGGCGAGGAGACCTACTTCGTGTCGGCGTTCTTCGCGGTGCTGGACACCACGGACGGCAGCCTCTGTTTCGCGAACGCGGGTCACCCGCCGGCCATGCTCAGGCACGCCGACGGCCGGGTTGAGGAGCTGGACGTGGCGGAAGGCCAGCTCCTGGGCATCTCGGAGGACTTCCCCCACGCCTCCGGGCGGGTGGGAATGCTGCCCGGGGACAGGCTCCTCCTGTACACGGACGGCATCGTGGAGGCGCGGTCGCCCGAGGGCGTCTTCTACGACTCATCGCGGCTCTCCGGCTTCCTGTCCGAGCAGGGCGCCGGTTCGCCCGGCAGCCTGGCCGGCTCCATCATCGAGGAGGTGCAGTCCTTCTGCGGCGGCTGCGGCCAGTCCGACGACCGCGCCGTGCTCGCGGTGGGGCTGGACAGCCTCAGCCTGAACGGCGGGGCCTTCGCCGGGGCGGCCGACGAACTGGTGGCCGACACCGACGGCCTGGCCAGGGAAGGACGCTTCGAGGAAGCCGCGGCCGTGCTGGAATCCCTGCGCCGGCGGCGGCCCGACGACCACCGCATCATGAACGCCCTGGCGGCCCTGCGCCTCAAGCTGGGCGACGTGGCCGGCGCCGAACGCCTCCTGCGGAGCGCCGTCCGGCTCTGCCCATCCTCGGCGGAGTACGCGCGCAACCTGGCCGTGGTGCTCGCCTCCAAGGACGCCTGAGCCGGCCGCCGGCGGGTCGTGATTTCCGCCGTCCCCGCGCTACAATCTGTGCGAGGAGACCACCATGAAGAACGTACGCACCAAGACCCTGGCCCTGATCGGACTTGCCGCCCTCGTCCTGGCCGCCGCGTCCTGCGATTTCCCCGACTACCAGCTTCAATTCGGCATCGACACGGCGGGCATACTCGTGGACTCGACAGCGGACACCGTCACGGTACCTTACACTCTTGAAAACATTGGCTCGAAGGACCTCGTAAATGCGATGATCAGGATAGAAGTAGGCTTGACGAGCGGCCTGAGCGATGATGCTTGGACCGCGGGTGTTGATTTGGGCACTTACTCACTTTCGGAATCCGGCAATTTAGTTATCGACTTCTTCCCACTTGATATTCCATTTGGTGACACCCTTGATTGGGCCATCGTGACCGGCAGCGCCTGGGACGCCGAGGAAGACGACGGCTGGAGTTTCTGAGCTTCCGGAGTTTGCGCTTGCGCTCCCGCGGCCATGGGCGTATCATAGGAAGCGCGGGAACGCACCGCGCAGTTCAAAGGAGGTTCACATGGCAGCCAAATTCGAGTGGTTCAGCGACAAGAATTCCAAGTTCCGGTTCAGGCTCAAGGCCGCTAACGGCCAGATCATCGCCACCAGCGAGGCCTACAACACCAAGGACGCCTGCATGAACGGCATCGAGAGCGTCAAGAAGAACGCGCCCGTGGCCGAGGTTTCCGAAGCCAAGGAATGAGCTTGCCGGCACGCGCCGGGAACGAAAAGGGACCGCCCCGGGCGGTCCCTTTTTTATGTCCGGCCCGGCGCCGGCCTCAGCGCGCGTCGATCAGGCCCTGCAGGTACGAGGCCCCCAGGGCCCGGTCGTAGAGGCCGTAGCCGGGCTTCCCCGCCTCGTCCCAGATCATGCGGCCGTGGTCGGGGCGCACCGGCCCGTCGAAGCCGCCGTCCCTGAGGGCCGCCACCACCGCCGGCAGGTCGATGTCCCCCGCGCCTTTCCAGTGCGCGCATTCCTCGAAGGAGCCGGGCCCGGTGATCCGGACATTGCGCAGGTGGGCGAAGGCCACCCGCGGGGAGAACTCGGCGGCCATGGCTGGTATGTCGTTGTCGGGGCTGGCGCCGAAGCTGCCCGAGCAGAGGCAGAGCCCGTTGGCCGGCGACGGCACGTCCGCGAACAGGCGCCTGAGCGAAGCTGCTCCCGTCATGATGCGCGGGATGCCGAAAATGGGCCAGGGCGGGTCGTCCGGATGGATGGCCAGGCGGAGCCCGAGCGCCTCGGCCTCCGGGGCCACGTCGCGCAGGAACGACACCAGGTTGGCGTACACGGTCTCGGGCGGGGTCTCGCGGTAGGCTACCAGCAGCTTGTAGATGTCCTCGCGGGAATAGCGGGCAAGCCAGCCGGGCAGGTCCAGCTCGCCCTCCGCCGGGTCCATGCGCGACACCTCCGTCGCGTCGTAGGCGAGGGCCGTCGAACCGTCCTCAAGGATCTTGGCCAGGTTGCTCCGGGTCCAGTCGAAGACCGGCATGAAATTGTAGGTGACGACGACGGGCGCTTCCGAGCCCGTGGGGACCGAGGCCGGCCCGAGGACCTCCGCGACGGCCTTGAGGCTGGCGATCCACGACGCCACGTCCCGGTCCCGGTCGCGGTCCCCGAGCTTGATGGACTCGGGCACGGGGATCGACTCGACCACCCGGAGTTCGAGCCCGGCATCCTCGACGCGCCGCCTCATGGCGCGCAGCGGGGCGACGGTCCAGGCCTTGCCCGGAGGCGGGTCGTAGAGTGCGGACACGATGCCGCGCACGCCGGGAATCTGCCTGATGTGATTGAGCGGGATGCTGTCCCGCTCCGCGTACCACCTGAATGTCAGATGCATGGCGTCCTCCTGGCAGTCTGCAGAATGCTCGGCGCCCCGGCCTCAGGCCACCGGGATGCGCCAGTAATCGGTCCTGGATTCGTCCTTGAAGCCTCGCGACGCGTAGAGCGCGATGGCGGCGGCGTTCCCGTCGTCGACCTCGAGCGACACGCGCTCGGCCCCCCGGCCGAAGAGCACCGCCAGCGCGGCGTCCAGCACGGCCTTGCCGAAACCCGCCCCCCGCGCCGCCGGGACCACGCCCAGGCCGTGGATCATGTGCCTGCCGTCGATGGTCGACAGGGCCACCATGCCAACGGGTCCGCCAGTTCCCATGGCCAGGAACTGCTCTCGGGACGGGTCGTCCAGGAGCCCCCGGACGAAGGCAAGCGCGTCTGCCGGATCGTCCCCGAAGATCTCGGACGACAGCCCCGCCGCCAGGGGCAGTTCCGCGCCGGTGACGGGCACCAGGCGCACGGCATCCCCCTGCCTGCCCAAGGCCGCGTCGCAGCGCTCCAGGGCCATCAGGTGCTCGCCGTGGGAGCGCACGCCGCCGAGCCGGTCCGCGAGGGACTTCCCGAAGCCCCGCCTCGCGTCTGCCGCCAGGAGGAGGGCCGGTATGGACGCCCCGCGCAGCGCGTCCATCGCCAGGGCGTAGAGCCCCATGAAGATGCCCTGGCGACGCCAGAGCGGGCTGACGGCCGCGGAGAGCTCCCCTTCCGAACGGCTGGGCGCGAAGAGGCAGGCCGAACCGACGAGGGTGCGCCCGCCTGATCGCCCCTTCCCCCAGGCCAGGAACCAGGCCGGCATGTCCCGCACTACGTTGAGCTGGGTGGCGGGATGCAGGCCCGGGTCGATGCCGTCGGCCGCGAGGCATGCGCGGGAGAGCGCCTCCACCTCGGCCCGGTCCGCGGGCGACAGCTCCGCCGTCGCTTCCAGGTCCACCTGCATGCAGATGGTCACGATTCGCCGTTCCGGAGGCGCTCGATCTCGTCGCGCAGGAGGGCCGCGGCCTCGAACTCCAGGTTCTTGGCCTTCTCCAGCATCTCGCGCTCCAGCCGCCTGACGAGCGCGGCCTTCTGTCCGGGCACCACCAGGTTGTAGGAAGCCTTGATCGTCTCGATCTCCCCCGAGGCGAGCTCTTCCTTCTCCTCCAGGTGGCGGGTGAGCATGTCGTGGATGGACTTCTTGATGGTGGTGGGGGTGATCCCGTGCTCGGCGTTGTAGGCAACCTGGACCGCGCGGCGGCGGTCGGTCTCGCCTATGGCCAGCTTCATGGCGTCGGACACGCGGTCGGCGTACATGACCACCGCGCCGGCCGCGTTTCGCGCCGCCCGCCCGATGATCTGGATGAGGCTGGTGGCCGAGCGCAGGAAGCCGATCTTGTCCGCGTCCAGGATGGCGATGAAGGACACCTCCGGAAGGTCGATGCCCTCGCGCAGGAGGTTGATGCCCACCAGCACGTCGTACTCGCCGGTGCGCAGCTGCTTGAGTATCTCCACGCGCTCGATGGTCTCCACCTCGCTGTGTATGTAGCGCACCTTGAGCGACAGCCCGGACAGGTACTCCGACAGTTCCTCGGCCATGCGCTTGGTCAGAGTCAGGATCAGGCTGCGCTCCCCCAGGGCGATGCGCTTCCTGATCTCGGCGTAGATGTCCTCCATCTGGCCCTCGCTGGGGCGCACGATGATCTCCGGGTCCACGAGGCCCGTGGGCCGTATGAGCTGCTCCACCACCCGCGCGGATTTCTTCACCTCGGTCTCGCCGGGCGTGGCCGACACGCAGACCACGTGCCTGAGCATGTCCTCGAACTCCTCGAAACGCAGCGGCCTGTTGTCCATGGCGCTCGGGAGGCGGAAGCCGTAGTCCACCAGGTTCTGCTTGCGCGAGCGGTCCCCGGCGTACATGGCGCCGATCTGCGGGAGGCTCACGTGCGACTCGTCGATCACCGCGAGGAAGTCCTTGGGGAAGTAGTCCAGCAGCACCGAGGGGCGCTGCCCGCGCTCGCGGCCGGACAGGGGGCCTGAGTAGTTCTCTATGCCCGGGCAGTAGCCCATCTCCTCGAGGAGCTCCAGGTCGTACTCCACCCTGGTCCGCAGGCGCTGGGCCTCCACGATCTTGCCGGCCCCGTCCAGTTCGGCGCAGCGGCCTGCCAGCTCCTCGCGAATGCCGGAGAGCGCCCGCTGGATCATGGCCTCCGGCATGACGAACTGCTTGGCCGGGTAGATGACCGCCGCGTCCAGGTCCTCGATGGTCTCGCCCGAGACGAGGTTGAAGCGCCGGATCCTGGCCACCCGGTCGAAGTCCAGCTCGATGCGGTAGGCTTCCTCGATGTAGGCCGGGCAGACCTCTATGACGTCCCCGCGCACGCGGAACCGGCCCCGCTCGAGCACGGAATCGTTGCGCTCGTACTGGAGCCCGACCAGCTCCCGCTTGAAGGCCTCCGGGTCGAGCTCCGCGCCCACGGCCGCCTCCACCTTCATCTCGCGGTAGACCTCCGGGGTGGCCAGGCCGTAGATGCAGGACACCGTCGCGATGATGATCACGTCGCGGCGCTCCATGAGGCTGCGCGTGGCGGACAGGCGCATGCGCTCGATCTCCTGGTTGATGTCCGCGTCCTTCTCTATGTAGAGGTCGCGGGTGGGCACGTAGGCCTCGGGCTGGTAGTAGTCGTAGTAGGAGACGAAGTACTCCACCGCGTTGTCGGGGAAGAAGTCCTTGAACTCGCGGAAGAGCTGGGCGGAGAGGGTCTTGTTGTGGCTGATGACCAGGGTGGGCTTCTGCACCGCCTCGATCACCTTGGCCATGGTGTAGGTCTTGCCGGATCCGGTGACGCCCTTGAGGGTCTGGTACCGGTCCCCGGCCCTGATGCCCGCGGCCAGGGCCGCTATGGCCTGCGGCTGGTCCCCCGAGGGCTCGAATGGCGCAACCACCCTGAACGGTTTCACGTGACCTCCCGTCTTCGCTCGGGCGACAGTATACGGGAAACGGCGCGGCTGGGAAAGGCTCGGGTCCGCCTCGGCGCTCAGTCCGCGGCGCCCCGCCCATCCGGGCCCGCGCGCGCCGCGTCGAGGATGGCGGAGGCCGCGACGGCAATCTCGGGCCCGGCCAGCCCGCCGCAGCTCAGCCTGAGGTGGCCGTCGCGGGCGGGATCCGGGTTGAACCAGGCCTCGGGGGCCAGGAGCACGCCGCGCTCCCGGGCCCCGGCCGCGAAGCGCGCCCCGCCCATGCCGGGCGGGAGGGCAAGCCACAGGTTGAGGCCCCCGAGCGGCCGGTCCCACGACCAGCCCAGGTCCCTGAGCGGGGCGAGCGCGGCGTCCATCCCCGAGAGCGATTCGGCGCAGCGGGCGCGAAGCCCCTCCGCGTGAACGGCCAGCCGGCCGCTTTTCAGGAAGAGGAACAGCACGCGCTGCATGAGCCCGTTGGAGGACAGGTCGACGGCGCGCTTGGACGACTCGATGCGGTCGCGGAATCCGGCGGGAGCCTCCAGGAAGCCCAGCCGCAGCCCCGGCATGAGCGACTTGGAAAAACTCTTAACGTACAGGACCCGGTCCGCGCGGTCGAAGGCTCGCACCGGGGGAATGGACAGCGGGGGCGGCACGAAGTCCGAGAGCGAATCGTCCTCCACCACGAAAAAGCCGTGGCGGGATGCCAGGCTCGCGAGGCGCTCGCGGCTGGCCGGGCTCCAGCGGCGACCCGTGGGATTCTGGAAATCAGGGTTCACGTGCACGAGCCGCAGGGGGCTCTTGAGCGCCAGCTCCTCCAGGGCGTCCAGGTCCATGCCGTCGTCGCCCATGGGCAGGTGGACCACCCTGGCCCCGGCGGCCAGGAACACGTCCCGGGCGCCCAGGTAACCGGGGCATTCCACGGCGGCCGTGTCCCCGCGCCTCAGGAGCACGCGGGCCGCCAGGTCAAGGCCCTGCTGGGCGCCCGAGACGATGTGCACGTCGTCGGGGCTGGCGCTCCTGCCGCCGGCCGGCGCTACCGAGGCCGAGAGCCCGGCTGCCAGCCGTTCCCGGAGCGGCCCGTAGCCGGCGGCGTCCTGGTACTCGAAGGCCCTGCCGTCGTCCAGGTCTACCGCCTCGGCCAGGAAGCGCTTGAGGTCGGCCAGGGGAAAGAGCCGCCGCGGAGGGGCGTTGGCCGACAGGTCCAGGCAGGTCCCGCCAGAGTCCTCACCCGGCTCCGCGCGCCAGGGGTACTCCGCGGGGGGCAGGACGCCGCCGGCGGCCACGAAGGCTCCCGAGCCCTGCCTGGACTCCAGGAGCCCTTCCCTGGCCAGGATGCGGTAGGCGGCCACCACGGTCGCCGGGTTCACGCCCAGCTCGTCGGACAGGCGGCGCACCGACGGGAGGCGGTCGCCGGGACGCAGGCTGCCGTCGGCCATGCGCGCGCGCACCGCGTCGGCCGCCTGCACGTAGAGGGGCCGCTCGTCGTCCTTGAAAATCCTCAGGGATGCATCCACGACGGCTGCCCCGCCTTCCTTGTCGCCAGCCCCTGCCGCCCCTCCGTCGCGCGGGAACGGAGGGGGCGGAGAGCCGGCGCTATCGCTGGGCCTGCAGCCAGTCGGCGCGGTCGGAGAGCGTCACCCTGACGCTCATCTTCTTCCCGCCCCGGTACAGCTCCACCGTGACCGTGTCTCCGGGCTTGTTGTCCTCCAGGGCCGAGAACAGGTCCGCGACCGAGGCGACGGCCATGCCGTCCACCGCCACGATCAGGTCGCCACCGACGTTGAACACGCTCTTGTAGTACCGGACCGGGGTGGCCCCGCCGCGTATGCCCGCGCGCTCGGCGTTGCCCGCCGCCTTGACCGTGGATACGAGGAGTCCTTTTTCCACCGGCAGGGGGCTGCCGCGCTCGGCCATGTACTCGACCAGCGGGGCGAACAGCTGCACGAACTCCGCCTCTATCCAGCCGCGCTTGACGGCTCCGTACTTGATCAGGTCGGGGACCACGCGCTTGGCCGTGTTGACCGGCACCGCGAAGCCGACGCCGACGGAACCGCCGGACAGGCTGAAGATCATGGTGTTGATGCCGATGATCTCGCCACGGGCGTCCAAGAGGGGGCCGCCCGAGTTGCCAGGGTTGATGGACGCGTCGGTCTGGATCATGTCGCGGATGATGGTCGTGTCGTCCTGCTGGACCGGCCGGCCGAGCCCGGAGACGATGCCCGTGGTCATGGTGCGCTCGAGCCCGAACGGGTTGCCGATGGCCAGCACCTTCTGGCCCACCTTGAGCCCCGAGCTGTCCCCGTACGGGATGACCGTCAGCTTGAGGCCCCTGGGAGGCTCGAACTTGACCACGGCCAGGTCGTTGTCCGGGTCGGAGCCGACCACCGTGCCCTCGAAGCGGGAACCGTCGGCCAGGCTGACGAAGATCTTGTAGGCGCCGGCTATCACGTGGTGGTTGGTGAGCACGTAGCCGCGCGCGTCGATGATGGAGCCGGAGCCGCTGCCGCCGTCCTTGGGCACGGCTTCCTGGAACCAGTTGATGGCCACCACCTCGGTGGTTATGTTGACCACGCCGGCGTTGAGCCGTTCGTAGACGACGATGTTCTCCTGCTCGTCCTGGCTGAATCCGGGGAGGCTGTCCGCGAGCACCAGGGAAGCGCCGCCGTTCGGGTCCCCGCCGGCCGCCAGGGGTTCCACCCGGGTTCCCGCCGGCGCGTCGCCGACAGGAGCGGGAACGGACACGGTCGCCGCCGATCCGGCGCCCCTGAGGTATGAGAGCCAGGCCAGGCCCGCTGCACCGGCCAGGCCGAGGCCCAGGGACAGCGCCGCGACCAGGGCCACTTGCGTTCTTGAGTACAGGCGCACGTTCACCTCCGCTTCCGGTAGAATATACATTCGGAAAAAAGAAATGGAAAGCCGCGCGGGCGCTTACCGATGCGGGGATTTTTCGCTATCGTTTAGTGGATGGCATCGCAGATCACGCACATCCTGGCCGGGGAAGACGCCCTGGGGGAAGCCCTGCCCGACCGGGCGGAACGGATCCTGTCCGGGTACGGCGCCTGGTTCCGCCTGGGCTGCCAGGGACCGGACATCTTCTACCACAACCAGCGCACCAGGCCCGTGTCCCTGCATTTCGGGACCCTGGCCCACCGCCGGGGCTACGGGAGCCTGGTCGCCGCGCTGGTCTCGCAGGCCGCGGGCGCCGGGGCGGAGTCGGCCTGGGGCGCGTGGACGCTGGGCTTTTCCACGCACGCCGCGGTGGACCGGTGGACCCATCCCTTCATCGTGCACCGATCCGGCTGGTCGGACCCCGCCCGTCCGGAAACCGCCGCCTTCCGCTCCTGCCATCCCTTCTACGAGCGCCTCCTGGACGCCCTGCTCTGGGAACGGCGCAAAGGCGGTCCAGTGCGCGGGTTCAGGCAGGCGGCCGCCCTCATCCCCGCCGGCGGCCTGCCGGTCACCTTCCCCCGCCGCCTGGCGGAGGCCCTGCGACAGGCTTACCCCGCCCGCGCCGCAGGCGACGTCCTCCTGGAACGGAGGCTGGCAAACGCGTTCGAGGACTCCGCCTTCCTGTACCTGCACAGCGATCCGTCCGTGACCGGGCTGGGCGGCCTGGACGCGAAGGGCTACGAGTACCTGGACGACGAATCCGGCCCGCGCTCGGTCGCCATCGTGTACCCGGAGGACTTCAGCCGGGAGGTGGACTGGGCAAACGAGTCGGGGGCCGCCTGGACGCACCCCTGCGAACCGATACGGAGGAGTACGGCTTCCTACCATGAACTGGTGGCGCTGGCCGCCCATGATGCCGCGTCCGCCCTGGCGGCCACCGCCGGCGCCCTTGACGGAAGCGCCGGGGATGCGGCCGGGCTGGAGGCCGCGGTGGGCGACGGCACGCTGAACGTCGGGGACGCGGATGGCGCGCAGGCCCGGCCCGTGCACATGGATCCCCTGCCCCTTCCGGAACTGATGGCCCGCCAGTACCGGATGCGCCTCAACCAGGCCGCCCGCGCGAATGCGATTGACCGCGGCGCCGACGGCATATAGTATTGGCCCGTATGAACATGAAGGACAAGCTCGCCAAGGCCTACGGGCTTGGGCCCAAGGACGACAAGGATGCGGACACTCCTTCCGGTCCCGACCGCCGTGGAGACCGCGCGGCGACCCGGGCCGGGCCGGCCGCCCCCGCAGCCTCGCGACGTGATGCGGAAACGAGGGCGCCCGCCAAGCGCTCGGGTTCCGCGCCAGGGGATGCCTCCCGCAGCCACGGGCAGTCCGCGTCCGCCAGCCATGGCGGGGCCGGAACGCCGCGCGCTCCTTCGGGCCAGTCCCCATCCGGCAGGGTTCCGCCCAAGCCGGAGGCCGCCAGGCCCGACGGGCGGGCCGGCCTCATCCGCGCCACCGAAGCCGCCGACGGCCTGTTCAAGTCCGGGCTGCCGGGCATGGAGAAGGCGGCCAAGTTCCTCCTGCTCCTCGGTCGCGAGGAAGCCGCCAACGTCATACGCCACCTCAAGCCCGAGGAGATCGAGAACGTCTCCCGGGCGATCGCCGGCATAGACCGGATAGAGACCGCGGAGGCAAACCGCATACTCACCGAATTCGGCTGGTTGGCCCGTACCCAGGGCGCGTCCCTGGAAGGCGGCCCGGAGATAGCCGAGGCGATGCTGGCCGCGGCGTTCGGCACGGAGAAGGCGCGCGAGGTGATCCGGAAGGCGGTGCCCGGGAGCCGCAGGCCCTTCGCCTTCCTGAACGACTTCGACGCCCGGCAGCTCCTCCTGCTGCTCAAGGACGAATCGCCCCAGGTGATGGCGCTCATCCTCCCGTGGATCGAGCCCAAGCTGGCCAGCTCGGTCCTGGAGGAACTGCCCAAGGCGGCGCGGACCGAGGTGGTCAAGCGCATCGCCGGGCTGGACCGCATGGCGCCCGAGGTCCTGGAGCGCGTGGAGACCGTGCTCAAGGACAAGCTGGCGCGGGTGGGCAGGCCGGAGGATTCGGAGCGCATCGACGGGGCCGCCGTGCTGGCGGGCATCCTCAAGCACGTGGGCGGGGGCCTGGAAGGGAGCATCCTGGAAGGCCTGGAGGCCGACGACCCGGAGCTGGGCCGCGACATCAGGGAGCGCCTGTTCACCGTGGACGACATCCACCGCGTCGCGGACCGGGATGTCCAGAAGGGGCTCAGGGACCTGTCCGAGCGGGAGATAGCCCTGCTCCTCAAGGGCAAGAGCCAGGCCTTCAGGGACAAGCTCCTGGCCAATGTGTCCCAGTCCAAGCGTACCATCGTGCTGGAAGAATACGACATCATGGGCACCGTCCGCAGGGACGAAGCCGACAAGGCCACCAGGACTTTCCTGGAGCATTTCAAGCGGCGCTGGGAGGACGGGGACCTGGTGCTGGAAGGCGACGAGGACCTGGTCGACTGAGACCGCGCCGCGGCAAGGCGCTAGGGCTTCACGTAGGTGATCTTGCCTTCCGCGGCCTCTTCCGCTCGCGCCAGCACGAACAGCAGGTCCGACAGGCGGTTCAGGTAGCGCCTGACCGGCCCGGGCACGTCGGCGTCCCGCGCGAGCGTCACCACCCGCCGTTCCGCGCGCCGGCAGACGGTGCGGGCCACGTCCAGCCTGGCCGACGAGGGAATCGCCCCCGGCACCACGAAGCCGGTGAGGCCCAGCTCCGCCTCGTAGCGTTCAACCAGGGTTCCGAGGCGGTCCACGTCGGCTTCCAGTATGGGTTCCACGTAGCTGCCGGTCCGGGTGGCCAGGTTCCCGGCCAGCCGGTACAGGTCGCGCTGGACATCCTCCACGGCCCGCCTGCAGTCGGCTCGCCCCAGCGCGTGCTTGGCGTCGCCCAGCACGGCGTCCAGCTCGTCGACCGTCCCGTACGCCTCGACGCGCAGGTCGTCCTTGCGCACGCGCTCGCCCGACCACAGGTCCGTCAGCCCCTCGTCCCCGGTCTTGGTCACTATGCCCATGGTGCCCTCCGATGCCCCGACGATAGCACGGGGCGCCGGGCGCATTCCAGCTCCCGGGTCGGAGCATTCCCTTGATTTATGCCGACTTTGCTGTAAAATAGGCCGAGGCGCGCGCCGGCCGGGGAGGGACAGCGATGGACGAGAAAGGCTACGTGATACTGCGCCAGCTGATCAGCGACGTGGAGGGCGCGCCCTACCCCAATTCCATCAACAACGAGCTGTACACCATCTGGTACGAGCACGTGCAGGTAGCCGCCCATGCGGCCCTGGAATTCCTGAGCAGCTACGACCCGGACTATCGGATAGACGATGCAGCGGGCCTCGAACTCTAGGGCCGGGCCCGGCGCCGGGGAGGCTGCCGGATGAGCGACGCCAATGGCGACGGCGGCTTCAGGGCGGCGATAGACGGGCGCAATGACCGCGTCTGGCTGGAAGCCCTCCACCGGCCCGCGGAAGCCCTGGATGAGGCCGGACGCATCCTCCGGGAAGCCGCCGCCGCCGGGTACGCCAAGGGGCAAGCCCAGGCACTGCTCAACCTGGGATGGTGCCGCTACTACCTCTCGGACATGCCGGAGGCCTACGCCGCCTTCCAGGAGGCCCACGCGGCCTTCAATGAAATCGCCGATCCCGAGGGCATCTGCAAATCCCTCAACGCCATCGGCGTCTACTTCAATGAAATTTCCCGCCTGGACAAGGCCGTGGACTACTACAGCCAGAGCCTGGAGGCAGCGAGGAAATTCGGGCTCCGCCAGCGCGAGCTGGCGGCCATGAGCAACATGGGCGAACTCTGCCTGAACCTGGGGAACCCCAAGGACGCCCTGGACTACCTGATCAAGGCCTACGAGCTCCTGCCGGAGGAAGAGCAGCCCGAACTGGCGGCGAACATCCTGCTCAACACGGGCAAGGCCTTCCTGGAACTGGGGAACTTCGTGCTGGCCGCGGAATTCTGCACCAAGGCCTACGAGACGGCCATGCTCGCCGACGAACCGGTGGTCGCGGCGGAATGCATGGAGTCGATCGGGCGCATATCGCTGCAGGAAGGCAAGCTGGCCGAGGCCGATGAGCGACTCGCGCAGGCGCTGTCCCTGGCCGCGGGCACCGGCAGCCCCCGCCTCAGGGCCCAGATCCTCATCACCCGGGGATCGCTCCTCCTCGAGCAGGGCAGGCCCGCGGAGGCACTGGGCTTCCTGGAGGAGGCGGCCGGACTCTGCGAGGGCATGAGGGCCAAGGGCAACCTGTACAAGGCCTACGAGCGGCTGTCCGCGGCGCACGAGGGTCTGGGCGACAAAGCCAAGGCTCTCGAGTACTTCCGGAAGTACGCGGGGCTGCGGGAGGAAGTCCAGAGCGAGGACAGCGCCCAGAAGATACGCAGCATACAGGTGCAGGCGGAGGTCGAAAAGGCGCAGCAGGAGGCGGAGATCTACCGCCTGCGCAACATCGAGCTCAAGCAGAAGACCCAGGAGCTGGAGGACATCAACCGCCAGGTGGTCTCCATCTCCGAGATCGGCAAGCGCGTCACGGCCAGCCTGGACTACGGCACCGTGGTTCGCACCCTCCACGAGAGCCTCAAGCCCCTGATCGACATGGGCATGTTCGGTATCGCTATCCACGACCCGGCGGACGACGAGCTGGTGTACCGGAGCTACTACGAGGAGGACGAGCCCAAGTCCGACTGGCGGATAGACGCCGGCTCCGATTCCAGCTTCGCCGCCTGGTCCTTCAGGAACCGCACGCCGGTGCTGATCGCCGACAAGTTCGAGGAGTACGGGCGCTACCTGGCCCGACTGCCCAGGAGCCACGGCAAGCAGAGCAAGTCGGTGGTGTGCCTGCCACTGTCGGTGGAGGACCGGGTGCTGGGCGTGCTCACCGTGCAGAGCTACCGGGCCGGCGCGTACTCCCCCTCGGACCTGCGCCTCTTACAGACGCTCGCCCCGTACGTGGCCATAGCCGTGGACAACGCGCGGGTGCACGACCGCCTCGAGGAGCTGAACCGGGCCCTGTCGGAGGAAAAGCGCCGCCTGGAGCGGGCCACCATGCGCATCAGCCACCTGGCCAACCACGATTCGCTGACCGGCCTGCCCAACCGGCGCCTGCTCTTCGAGCTCATGGGCAAGGCCATCGAGTCCGCCAGGCGGACCGGCGACCGCATGGGCATCATCTTCATCGACCTGGACGACTTCAAGCCCGTGAACGACCGCTACGGCCACGCGGCCGGGGACGCGGCCCTGGTGGCCATGGCCGAACGGCTGACCGGCATGCTCCGGGCATCCGACATAGTCGCGCGGATGGGCGGGGACGAGTTCGTGGCGGTGATCACCTCCGCCCGCGACCGCGAGGGGGTGCAGATGGTAGCCGGGAAGCTCCTGGAAGAGTGC
>JAKLIU010000140.1 GCA_022709445.1 Spirochaetota bacterium
CCGACCCATCCCGCTCGGAACTGTACCGGACCATCATGGAGCTGGCCCCGGACCTGCTGGTGGTGGACCTGCACTGGGCTCCCCTGCACGCCTTCATCCGGGAACTGGGCTGCAGGAAAATCTTCATCTGCCGCCAGGTGCACCCGCGGTTCTTCTCCTTTGACCTGCGTACCGGTCCCATCGCATTCCGTCCCGATGACTGGGACGAGATCCTGTCCATCGAACCCTGGGACGAGCCCTTCCCCATGCGGCGCATCGATCCCATCGTTTTGCGCAACCCGGACGAGATCCTCTCCCGCGAAGCGGCCCGCGACGCCCTGGGCTTGCCGCCACAGGGGGATGCCTTCATGCTCTCCCTGAACGCCCATGCCGGGAACTTCGAGGACGCCAGGAAGACCTACTCCTACCTGGAGGACGAAGGCTGGAAGGCTGTGTACACCAGCAATTGGCACGGGGGACTCTTCCCCGCGGCGGATTGGTTCAACGCGGTCGATCTGGTAATATGCGGGGGTGGGTACAATCAGTTTTGGGAAACCGTTTTCTTCTCCAAGGAAGCGATCCATCTGACCCAGCCATGCGTGTTCGAGGACCAGCGGCTGCGAGTGGACAAGTGCCAGGGCTACGAATTCAAGGAAAACGGAGCGGATACCCTGGCGAAAATCATCGCCGGATACTGAAAGCCGGATCCGGTCATGCACCGCGCCACCAGGTCGCTTGAGAGTGCCATCACATACTGACGAACCCGGGTAATTATGGAGATACAGAATGCACACGAAGCGTCGAGCGTCACTGATTGGAACGATCGCAGCCATCCTCGCCGCGGCCTTGCCGGCGATTGGATGCCAGTTGCCCGTATCGCCCGTTCCGGGTCCGAAGGGCATCATTGAAATCAACGGGGGAGAAGCTTTCACCTTTTCACCCTCGGTGAGCATCCACATCGCGATGATCAGCGCCGAGTCCATGCGGTTCAGCGACGACGGGATGACGTGGACCGACTGGGAACCGTACTCCACTGCGAAGGCGTGGAGCCTTCCTTCCAAGCCGGGTCTCAACACGGTCCACGCGGAGTTCCGGAACTCCTCCGGATCCGTCGTTTCAAGGCAAGCGTCGATCGCCGGATTCTGTCAGGACATCTTGACGGCCGCGGACGGCGTAGCGAATGATTGCCTGTCCGGGTACAGCACGACCGGAACGCATGGAAGTCCGGTTTCCCTTTCTGCGGATGGAAGTCTCGCCCTGTTTGGTACCTTCCGGCGGGAATCCACCGTCGGCGCCGTATATATCAACGGCTGGAACGGCGTCAGCTGGAATGCGTCGACCCAGACCGCATCGGATGCTCCGGTATCCGTGCGCTTCGGTTTCTCCACGGCATCTTCCAGCGATGGAACCGTCATTGCCGTGGGAGCGTTGGATAACAAGGCATACATCTATCGATGGACAGGGGCTTCCTGGGTTGAAACGATGATCCAAGCCTCCGATGCCGCGGCAGGGCAGGGCTACGGCGTGGCGGTATCGCTCTCTGCGGACGGCACCGTCCTGGCCGTCGGCGCGTATACCAAGACCGGGCCGGCACCATTGTATGAAACCACGCAAGGGATGCTCTATGTCTATGAATGGGACGGCGCCGATTGGCTCGAGACGCGCCTGTCCCCGTCGAGCGGAGGCGCCAACCTCAGGGACGGTTTCCACGTATCCGTGTCAGGCGACGGCGACACCATAGCCAGCGGTGCTTTGTTCGACCTTGCCAATAGGGGATCGGTCCTGGTCTACCGGCGTACGCCCGGGGGCTGGGCCGAAACGAGGGTCTCGGCATCCGACGGCATGGCACAGGATTTCTTCGGCAGGTTCGTCAGTCTTTCCGACGACGGAAACACGCTCGCGGTGAGCGCGTACAAAACCGACGTCTCGGCATTGACCGATTCAGGCGCGGCGTACGTCTATCGTTGGAATGGCGATACCTGGGCGGAGACGAAGCTCAGCGCCGCGGAAGGGCAAACAAACGCCTACTTTGGTTTCTTCGCCTCCCTCTCCGGCGACGGCACGAGGCTCCTCGTGGGCGCCCCGGGAACGGATGTGGACGGCAGGGTCGACCAGGGCAGGGCCTTCCTGTATTCGCTGGAAGCGGGGACCTGGAACCTGGCGGGGACGCTCACGGCATCGGACGGGGCAGCGGGGGATTTCTACGGCTACAGCGGAGCCATCTCGCGGGACGGCAGCACCCTGGCGGTCGGGGCTCCCGCGAAAGACCTGGGGGCGAATGTCGACCAAGGCGCGGTGTACCTGTACTGACACGACAGCCTGGCCGCCCGGCACGGCCGCCCGCCCGGATCATCGTCCGGTCGCGGGCGGTTCTTCGTCGCGTCCCTTGGCGGGAAACTCCAGCGTCACGGAGGTGCCTCCGGTCCGCTCTATCCGTATCGTGCCGTCCAGCTGGGCGGCCAGGGCGCGGGTCAGCATGAGCCCGAAACCGGACGACGCGGCGGCGTCCATGCCCTCGGGCATGCCCACGCCGTCGTCGCGGACCGTGATTCCGATGAGTCCGTCACGCAGGCGGGCCGACACGGAGATCCGCCCGCGCTCGCGGCCGGCGAAGGCGTACTTCAGCGCGTTGGTCAGGAGCTCGTTGACCAGGATGCCCAGGGGCTGCAGGCGAGCCGCGTCGAGGACGATGTCCTCCGCGACCGTCTCGGCGGCGACCGGGATGCCCGATGGATGGGTCGCCACGATGCCCTCCACCAGCGCGGGCAGGTAGTCCCGGAGGGACAGTCCGGAAAAGTCGTCGGAGCGGTACAGCCTGTCGTACATCAGCACCATGCCCTCCATCCTGCTGGCCGCGCTCTCCAGGGCCGCCGCGGCGGCTGGATCCTCCATGTTGCCGGCCTGGAGGGTCAGGAGGCTGATCATGGAGGCCATGTTGTTCTTGATGCGGTGATGGACCTCCCTGAGTATGAGCTCCTTCTCGGCTAGCAGGGCCTTGACGTTCTCCTCGGCGCGCCGGAGTTCGGTGA
Organism: Spirochaetota bacterium; assembly: GCA_022709445.1. Taxonomy (GTDB): domain Bacteria; phylum Spirochaetota; class Spirochaetia; order Treponematales; family UBA12059; genus JAKLIU01. The sequence goes on from JAKLIU010000140.1 coordinate 3,009, forward strand.
TGTCCTCGCCCGAGCTGAACAGCCCGGTGAACCGGCCCCCGTCGTCCCTGAACACGGTGTTGTGCCACAGGATGGTCTTGCGCACGCCCGACTTGGTGATCACGTCGTTCACGCGGTTCTTGATGCTGCCGACCTCGCTCTCCTTCATGCGCTCGAAATACCGGCGCGTCTCCTCCCTGAGCTCCGCGGGCAGGCAGGCGTCGAACCAGTTCCGCCCGACCAGCTCGGGGGGCTCGTAACCGAGGATGCGGTGCCCGCTGTCGTTGAGCAGGGTGATGTTCCCGTCGGGGTCGTGCGAGATGACGATCTGCGCGGCCACGTCCAGGTAGCGCTCGAGCAGCTCCCGGCTCTGCCTGGCCGCGTCCTCGGCCGCCCTGTAGCCGCTCACGTCCCGGCACAGGAGGATGAATCGCGGCTGGCCCGGGTCGCCGGCTATCCTGGAAACGGTTATCTCGAACCAGCGCGCGCCGGACGGGACATCAAGCTGGTAGTGGCGGCCCTGCGACATGCCGCTCTCCCCGGCCTCCGCGATGGCGGCCATGACGGTCTCGGCCACCGGCCCGGGAAGCACCTCGGCTACGGTCTTTCCCATAAGCTCCGCGGCCGGCCGGTAGAGGAGGTTCATGCGGGAGGAATGGATGCCGTGATAGCGGCCGTCCAGGTCCACCTCGAACAGCAGGTCCGGCATCGCGTCGAACAGAGCCTCCAGCCGGTCGTTGGCCGCCTTCAGGCCGCGCCTGGCCTCGAAGAGCCTGAACGCCATCTTGATGGAGGCGTCGAGGACGGTGATGGATGAATTTTTGGTAACGTACCCGTACGAGCTGATCCGTTCGGTCTTGCCGACCGTCCCGGGCTCGATGTGGCTGGACAGGAAGATCACCGGCAGTTCCCTGGTCCCGAGCATCCGCTCCGCGACCTGCGTTCCGTCCGGGCCCGGTCCCAGGTCCATGTCCATCAGCACCAGGTCCAGGTCGTCCGTCGCCTCGAAACGCTCCATGGCCGCGGAGGCGCTGCCTGCCACCGTGACCCGGTAGCCGTAGCGCTCCAGGGCGGCCTTCTCGGACAGGGCTATGATGGCCTCGTCCTCCACGAGGAGTATGCGTTTCCCGTCCTGTCCGGGCATCTGCCCTCCCCCGTCCGCCACGCGGACCCTGGGTCCAAGTATACGCGCGGCTGGGGGAACGGCAAGCGCCGCCGGCCTCAGCCCAGGTTGTAGAACAGGGGGACCAGCACCGGGACCAGGAGCGAGAGCATGGCTCCGGAGGCGAAGCTGACCGGAACGGACGCCGGTCCCGCGCACTGCTCGATGAGGGGCAGGGTCACGTCCATGGCGGTCGCGCCGCCGGCGCCTATCGCCGTGTACGGGTACCGGGTGGCCGCCAGGACTGGTATGAGCAGGAGGGCGAGGGCCTCGCGGATCATGTTGGCCAGGAAGGCAGCCGAGCCCAGGGCCGCGTCGCCCAGGTCGGCGATGAGGACTCCCGACAGGCTGTACCAGCCGAAGCCGGCGGCCAGGGCCATGCCCTTGCCCGCCCCCAGGTTGAACAGCGCGGCCGCCAGGAGCCCGCCGGCCAGGCTGCCCGCGACGGTCGCCGCCGGCACCAGGATCGTGTCCACGCGCACGAAGGCCGCCCGCAGCGATATGCCCGACTGGGCGAACTGGACGCCTATCATGAACAGGAGGGCGTTGAGCACCCAGCCGGTGACCGAACCGTAATCCAGGCCGGCGAATTCCGGCAGGAGGGCGCCCGCCGCGAAGCCCAGCACGACGACGCCCAGCAGCAGGCCGGGGCCCCGGAAGCGCGCGGGGTCGAGCCTGGCCTTGGCCTTCACGCCGCCGGCCGCCGGGACGGGCCGGGCACCGGCGCCGCGCGCGAGGGCCAGGAGGGCGTACGCCAGCCGGATCGCCGCCACCGTGCCGGCCAGCGCGAACACCGCCACTGCCGCGGCCAGGAGCCCGATCTCCCCCAGGCGCGACGACAGCTCGCGCGCGTTCCCCAGCCTGAAGCCCATCACCAGGAGCAGGGCCCAGAGCACGATCTTGATGAGCAGGTCGGTGAGCTTCGGCGGCGGCGAAAGCCTCAGCGCGTGCAGGAGCGCGCCGGCGAGCAGGAAGCCGACCAGTATCCCGATCTGGATGAACGCATCCATCTCAGACGATCCCTTCCACGCGGGCAGCCCGCGCGCCGCAGTGCCCGGCAAGCAACCCGGCGAAGCGCTCGCCCAGGGCGTGAAGCCGTTCCGGGCTGAAGGCGGCCGCCGGAGCGAAGATGAAGCCGGCCAGGTTCACCGTGTCGTCCTTGAGCTTGCCCCGCATGGAATCCTTGACCGGGTTGCCCATGGGCTGGCCGTCGGCCCCGCACAGGCAGACCAGCCCGGCCAGGTCCATCTCGTGCCCGGCCTGGTTGAAGACATAGGATTCGCCGGCGCCGCACACGCGCAGGGAGCAGGAACCTCCGAGCGCGTCGGCGTCCAGGAGGCTGATGGGCAGGCCGGTCTCCAGCGAAAGGAGGTTGTTGCAGTCCACCGGCGCGCTGATGGACGGGAACCGCCCTTCGCGGGCCGCCTGGGCCAGGTTGCCCTGGACATCCTGAACCGCCCTGACGATCGCCTGGCGCTCGGACTCTTCGAGACTGCTCGCGCGCAGTTCGGCGCAGCCCTCGGGCAAGCGGTTCGCCGAGGCTGCGCGGATC
>JAKLIU010000141.1 GCA_022709445.1 Spirochaetota bacterium
GCTTGATGATCCGCTCCCAGCGCAGCGCCCATTCCGGCATCAGGAAGAACACGGCCTCGTCCCTGAGGCTCCGGTAGCGGGCGGAACCCAGCCAGATCTCGCAGCAGTTCACCCCGTCCGTCCGGGCAGCGTGCGGCGGACAGGCCAGCAGGTCCATGTGCGGGCAGCAGTCGCCGTAGGCCAGGACCGCGGGAGGGCGGCCGTCCGGCAGGGCCGAGCGCAGGATGGAGTCCAGCCGGCCCGGCTCCATGTGCAGCATGGAGTCCATGAACGTCGGGGAGAAGCGTTCCCGGAGCCCCGGCTCGAGCAGCCCGAACTCCTGCCGGAAGATGCCGCAGGCGATGAGGCGCACCGGGCGTGGATCCGACCCGCGGCCGTCGGTCACGACGGCGCCTCGAGCAGGCGGCGCAGCCGTTCGAGGGTGCGGGGATCCGTCTCCCAGGGGACGTCCGCCCCGGAGGTGGCGAAGATGAAGCGCGGGTCGTTTTTCCTGTCCGACAGGATCGACGCGACCCGCCGCTCCTGGTCCTCCGCGCCGCGCAGGGCGCACTGCGGGCCGCTCAGGTTGCCCAGGAGCAGGGGGCCGGGACCCAGCGCGGCGCGGGCCGCCTCGAACGGGTCGCGCTCGTCGATGACGAAGCCGGCCACGTTGGGCAGGTCCGCGACCAGGGGCAGGATGCCCGCGATGCGGTTGCCCCCGTGGTGGAATACCACCGGGCCCGGCAGCCGGGAGAACGCCTCGCGCAGGATGGGAAGCAAGAGGCGGTCCACCAGGGAAGGGTTGACCAGGGACGGATTGACCAGCATGACGGGTGTCACCACGAACGCCGCACCGGCGGCGAAGTACGCGGACGCCAGGGCGACGAAATGCTCCACGGCCAGGGCCGTCCAGCGCGCGGCCAAGGCCGGGTCGAACATGAGGGTCTCCAGCCAGCCGTCCATGCCCGCCAGCATGATGGGCAGGTCGCAGGGCGCGGCCAGCGGCGCGGCTACCGGGCGCGTGCCGCCCTGGTCGGCGACCACTGCGGCGACCGAGTCCACGAGGAACCGGAGCCCGGGGGCCGTCGCCGGATCCGGGATGCGGAGGGAGTCGATACCTGCCGTGGACTTGAGCGCAGGCTTGCGGACCACCGGGGGCGCGTCGCGGAAACGCTCCAGGGTGGAGCCGAAGGCCTCGGCCTCCAGGGCCAGGGCGAACGGCCCGAACAGCACGTCCGGCTGGCAGAGCTCCGTCACCGCCCGCTGGCCGGCCGCGTACAGGGCCGGGTCTGCGAAGCAGTCGGCGGCGCTCCGGCCCAGGAGGCGGGAACCGTAGAGCGACAGGGTGAGGGTGAAGGGCCGGCGGTCCGGCGCGGTTCCCCCGAGGACCGCGCCCACGCGCTCCATGGCCGTCACGGGGCGGCGCTTTCCGCCTGCGACGCCGCGCCGGTCCCGGCTGAACGCAGCCTGAACGACTCGAAGAGGGCGGGCGCGTCCAGGGCCGTCTCCGCGGTGCCGTCGCCGCCCAGCTCCGTCACCAGCTCGGGACGCATCCTGAAGACAGCCCCGCCCACGGCCAGGAAGAGCTTGCCGGCCAGCCCGCGGGCGTCTATCTCCGCCCGGACCTTGAGCACGTTGCGCGCGGTGGTCAGCATCATGGCCGATATGCCGACCACGCAGGCCCCGACGGAAACCGCCCGGTCCACCAGGTCCCCGGCCAGCACGTCGCAGCCCATGTCCTCCACCTGCCAGCCCCGCAGCCTGAGGAAGGTGGACACCAGGGATCGTCCCATGGCGTGGTAGTCGTCCTCGGCGTTCGCGATCACCGCTATCCTGGCCGGGCCGGCGAGGGGCTCCCGGGAAACGGTCTCCCGCGCATCCGGCGAGCCCGGCACGGGGGCGCCCATGGCCAGGAAATCCTCGGCCACCTTGCCGGCCACGAAGCCCTGGGCGAGGGAGAGGGCGTTGGACGACCATCGTTCCCCCAGCATGGCCAGGGTGGGCTCCAGCAGGCTGAGCAGGGTTGCCTCGTACCCGGCCCCGGCGATGGCTTCCCCGAGGAGGTCGGCGGCCTCCCGTCGCCTGGCTTCCATGATGTGGTCGTAGAGCGTCGATTGCATCGCGGCGAAATCCATCGCGGCCCCCTGGGAACCAAGTATGGTCGAGCGCGCCGGGAGGCGCAAGGAGCGGGAATCCGGCCTCGCGAGAAGGCGTGGATCCGCCGCCACGGTCCCGTGGCCATGCTTAATACGATAAATATTGTAATGTACGCTTGCGTTCCGGAGCGTACGGGGCTATCATTCCCATGCCTTGCCACGAGGGGCACGCCCTTCCACGACGGGGCGACGCCAGGAAAGAGGAGACGCGACATGCCGCTCCCGGAAGACGGGCCAGACCGAGACGGCGCAGCCACGCCGGCATCCACACTCTGTCCGGGCGGTTTCCAGGTCCATGATCCGTCCGGGCAGTGCGCGTGGAGATCCTGGTTCTCGACCACGCCGGTCCCGGTCTGGGTGGAGGATTTCAGCGGCGTTGCGGCCTTCCTCGGGGACCTGCGTTCTTCCGGCGTCGCCGACGCGGCTGCCTGGCTCAGGGAGCATCCCCTGGAAGCCCGCGTGCTGGCCTCCAGGGTCAGGGTGGTGGACGCGAACCCCGCGGCGGTCCAGATACTCAATGCCGGGAGCGTGGCCGAGCTGCTCGGGGACCTGACCGTCGGTTTCGACGACGAATCCTACGGCCCCTTCCTCGACGAGCTGGTGTGCATAGCCCAGGGCAAGCGGCGCTTCAGCGTGGACGTCATCAGCCGCACCCTGGACGGGAAGCGCCGCTTCCTGCGCATGCAGTGGACGGCCGGCGCGGGCCACGAGGAGGACCTGGCGGTGGTCTTCCTCACGGCGGTGGACATCACCGAGCTGGTGCTGTCGGAGAGCAGCCTGCGGACCGCACTGGCCGCCAAGGATTTTTTCCTGCGCGAGATACAGCACCGGGTGCGCAACACGCTGACCCTCATCGACTCGCTCCTGTCCATGCAGGCCCGGTCAAGGCCGGAATCAGCGGATCTGCTGGAGTCCCTGGCCCGCCGCGTGGACACGCTGGCCGTGGTGCACGACTCGCTCTACCACCGCACCGACCCTTCCCAGGCCGACCTCAGGGATTGCGTGGAGGGCGCGGCGCGGCAGGCCTTCCACCGGGAAGGCGGGCACGCCATGGCCGAACTGTCCTTCTCCGTGGCCGACATGGACCTGCCCATCGAGATCGCCACTCCCGTCGCAATGGTGGTGGGAGAGCTGACCGCCAACGCCATCAGGTACGGGGCGCCGGGGGGCGGGCTGGCGATCGTGGAGGTGCGGGCCGCGCCCGGACCGGACGGCCGCATGGTGCTCAGCGTGCTGGACCGCGGCAGGGGCCTGCCGCCGAAGCTGGCCCCCGCGGCGTCCAGGGGACTGGGCTTGGCCCTGGTGAAGGCGCTCGCGGAGCAGCTCAAGGCGGAGCTGTCCTGGGGACCCGTGGACGGAGGCAGCGCCGTCACCCTCGTCTTTCCCCTGAGCGTTCCCCGAACGTGACCGAGTCGATCCCGTCGTCCCAGAGGGCGCTGAACCCCAGGGCGGACCATGCCAGCTCCAGGGAGCGCTTCGGGAAAAAGCCCACGTGGGTGATGTCCTCCCGGTACCACCACGACGCGAACGCAGCGCGGTCGGCCGGCGGGAACCTGGTCCGGACGCAGACCGCAGCGCCGGGTGCGAGCAGCGGGGCCAGCTCGCGGAACGCCCGTCCCGGGAACGCCAGGTGCTCCGCCACCTCGTGCATGACGACCAGGTCCCAGCCCCCCTCGCGCCAGGACTGATCCGGCGCGAAGTACGGATCCCAGGCACGGGCCGCGAAGCCCCTGTCGGCCAGTAGCCGGGTCATGAGCGGTTCCGGACCCGAGCCGTAATCCAGGGCCCTGCCACCCGGCCTGGCCCAGGGCAGCACGGCCGAGTCGATGAAACGCTGCATCCAGCCGCGGTAGCCCGGGTCCGCGGGGTCGTTGCGGTGCAGGAGGTAGCGCGAGCGTTCGCGTTCGGGCGAGGGGAGGCAAGCCTCGTCCAGCTGCAGGTAGCCGCATGAGGGGCATTCCGCGTAGGGCCGCGGAGCGGCGATGAACGGCGCCGTCACGGCGCCGCAGAGGCGGCATTCCATGCGCCCAGTATACAGGAGCCGGCCGCCCCCCGTCATTGACATAAGCCGGTGCCATGTTTACATTGAAAATGCGCTTGGATCCAACGGGACCGAGACGCGGGGTATCAATGAACGCAGATTCCGGTCGCGGCGCTCCATCGGGGCCGGCATGACCATCATATCCGTCGACTCCCTCTCATACACCTACCCGGGCGCTTCGGTGCCCGCCCTCGACCGCGTCAGTTTCACCGTCGATCAGGGCGAATACCTGGCCGTGCTGGGAGCCAACGGCTCGGGCAAGAGCACCCTGGTCCGCTGCCTGGACGGGCTCCTCGTCCCGCCGGCCGGCAGCGTGCTGGCCTGCGGCCACGATCCCGCCCTGCCCGGCGACCGCCGCGAACTGCGTTCCATGCTCTCGCTGGTGTTCCAGTCCCCTCCCGACCAGATCGTCGCCTCCGTGGTCGAGGAGGACGTGGCCTTCGGGCTGGAAAACCTCGGCCTGCCGCGGGAAGCGATGCTCCCGCGGGTGGAGGGGGCCCTGGCCGCGACGGGATTGCTGGCGGAACGTTCCCGGTCCCCGCGCTTCCTGTCCGCCGGCCAGCAACAGCGCCTGGCCATCGCCGGGGCGGTGGCCCTGGGCCCGCGCTGCGTGCTCTTCGACGAGGCCACCTCCATGATCGATCCAAACGGCCGGGCGGAAATCCTGGAGCTGATGGATGGCCTGGTCGCCGCGGGCACCACCGTCCTGCACGTCACGCACGACATGGCAGAGGCCTCCCGGGCGCGGAGGGCCATCGTGCTGAGGCACGGGAGGCTGGTTTTCGACGGGACTCCCGAGGCGCTTTTCGCCCTGCCTGCCCTCGGGGAGCTGGCCCTGGCCCTGCCGGAATCAGCCACGGCTTCCCGAGCCGCGGGCATGGATGCCCGGCCCGGCGAAGATGCCCGGCGCTTCGGCGCGAGGCTCGCGGATCATGCCCGATCCGCCGGACTGGACTTCCCGGCGGTCCTGGACGATCCTCCGGGCCGGGAACGGATCGACGCCTCCGTGGACGCCCCCGTTCCGCCGGATTCCTTCCTGCTCCGGGACGTGTCGTTCACCTACCTGGCTGGCAGTCCCAACGAGCGCCGCGCCCTGGACGCCGTGGACCTGGAGGTTCCATCGGGGGCCGTCCTGGCCCTGGTCGGCCCCACCGGATCGGGCAAGTCGTCCATCCTCCAGCTCATGGCCTCCCTGGCCTTCCCGACAACCGGCACGGTCCTGCACTTCGGGACCGATACCGTGTCCAGGGGGGCCGATCCCAGGACCATGCGCATGCGCTCGCCCCTGTCGGTGCAGCGGCCGGAGACGGCGATCTTCGAGCGCTACGCCGGCGACGAGGCGGCCTTCGGCCCGCGCAACCAGGGCCTCAGGGGAGCCGCCCTCGTCGACCGCGTGCGGGACGCCATGGACCGCGTGGGCCTGCCCTACGCCGAGTTCCGCGACCGCCACGCGCGCTCCCTCTCCGGCGGGGAGAAGCGCCGGCTGGCCCTCGCCTCGGTGCTGGCCATGGACCCGGAGGCCCT
>JAKLIU010000142.1 GCA_022709445.1 Spirochaetota bacterium
GCAGGCGGCCTCGGTGGCCGAGACCAACGGCGCGACCGAGGCCATACGCGGCGACCTGTCCGGCATGGACGAGCTGATCGAGCGGCAGGTAGGCTCGGTGGCCGCCTCGTCCTCGGCGGTCGAGCAGATGGTGTCCAGCATACGCTCGGTGGCGGCCATCCTGGGGGACAACGCCAAGGCCATGGCGGAAGCCCTGGCCGCGTCCGACGACAGCCGCGTGGGCCTGGCGGACGTGTCCGAATTCATGAAGACCATGGCGGGGGACTCGGACAGCCTGCTCAAGGCCAATGCCATCATCCAGGGCATCGCCGCCCAGACCAACCTGCTGGCCATGAACGCCGCCATCGAGGCCGCCCACGCGGGAGAATCCGGCGCGGGATTCTCCGTGGTGGCCGACGAGATCCGCAAGCTGGCCGAGCGTTCGGCGACCGAGGGCAAGTCCATCTCCCAGGTGCTCAAGCGGCTCAAGGGCCAGATCGACGGGGTGGCAGGGTCCGCCCAGTCCAACCGGGAGCAGTTCGACCGGGTGATCGGCCTGCTCGGGCACGTCAACGAGCAGGAAGCGGCCATAGACGCGGCCATGCGCGAACAGGCGGAAGGCGGCACCCAGGTCCTGCAGGCGGTGCGCGACATCAACGCGGTCACCGCCGAGGTGAAGGAATGGTCCGGCCGCATGCTCGCCGAGAGCGGCCGCATCCTGGGCGAGATGAACCGGCTGTCCGGGCTGACCGGCGAGATCGAGGGCGCCATGCGCGAGATGGCGACCGGCGCCGACGAGATCAACGCCACGGTGCGGGACCTGGACGAGACCGGGGAGATGAACCGCGAGAGCATCGCCAGGCTGGCCGCGGAGCTGGGAAAATTCAGGCTCGACGACTGAGCTGCCCGCTCGCGGCGCTCAGGTCCGGTAAGCCGTCCAGCTGAGCGTCCTGCCCGCGGCCAGCGGCACCACCCCGTCCAGCTCGCCGGGCACGACCCATTCCCGCCGCTCCAGGAGCAGTTCCCCCCGGGGCTCCGGGAGCCCGTAGAACCGCGCGCCCGCCGCCGAGCAGAATCCCTCCAGCCGGTCGAGCGCGCCGGCTTCCTCGAACACCGCAGCCAGGATGGGCATGGCCGCGGGGGAGGCGTACACGCCGGCCGCGCCGGCTGCCTTGGCGGCCGCGGGATGCGGCGCGGAATCGCTGCCGAAGAAGAATTTGGGCGAACCGGAGCACGCGGCCCCGACCAGGGCCGAGCGGTCGGCGGCCGACTTGAGCAGGGGCTTGCAGTAGAAGGATGGATCCAGCCTATCGCCCAGGAGATCGTCGATGGTGTAGGCCAGGTGGTGGGCGGTGATGGTGGCGGCAACGCGGTCCGGCCAATCCAGCACCGCGGCGACGGCCTCCGCTCCCGACAGGTGCTCGAGCACCACGCGGAGCCGCGGATAAGCGGCAACGACGCGGTCCAGCACGGGCAGGAAAGCCGTCTCTCGCCCCAGGACGGGGGCAGCCGGATCCTCGCCGTGCACCGCGAGGACCAGGCCGGCTTCCTGCATGGCGGCCAGCTCGCGGGATACCTGGCCGGGCTCGGCGATGCCATCCGACGAGTGGGTGGTGGCGCCCGCGGGATAGTACTTGCCGGCGACCGCCCCGGCCTCCGCGCACCGGTACACCGCCTCGGGCCCCATGCCGGGAACCAGCTTGAAGGACAGGAGTACGCGCGCGTCCCGGCCGGAGCCTGCGATGGCCGACGCCAGCGCCGCGCCGTAATCGGCGAGGAACCGGCCGTCCACGGGAGGCGGCACCACGTTTGGCATGGCCAGGAAGCGGCCGAAATTCGCGGCTGAACGCGCGACGTAAGCCCGCAGGGGCGGACCCTGGCGCAGGTGCGCGTGGAAATCGTCGGGCAGGGCGATGCGCAGGGAGTTCACGGGGCGACGGCCCGCGATCCGGGCGGATCAGGATTTTTCGGCATGTTCCTCGACGTACGCGCGGAACTCGGCTTCCGACATGGAGTCGGAATACATGGGGTACAGGGCCTCCACCAGTTCGTCGATCGTCGGGAATTTCGCGCCATCGAGTTTGTATGCCATGCCTGCGTCTCCACCTCCCGCTACGGCACCGGAAGGCGTATCCAAGGTACTCCATCCTCCGGTCTTTTTCAAGGAAAGCCGCGGCGGAATGAAGGACGGAACTGCCGGCTCCGTCCATCAGGCCAACCCGCGCCTTGAACCGCCTGCGCCCGCGGCGTATACTCGCCGGATGCCCGACCGAACCACCCTGATCCGACGCGCCGCCCTCGTCAGCCTGGTCGGGAACGCCGTCCTGGCAGCGGCCAAGACCGTCATCGGCCTGATGGCCGGTTCCCTGGCGGTGGTGGGCGACGGCGTCGATTCGTCCACGGACGTGGTCATCTCCCTGGTGGCCCTGGCCGCCGCCGCCGTCATCTCCAAACCCTCCGACCGGGAGCATCCCTACGGCCATTCGCGGGCCGAGACCACCGCTACCACCATCCTGGCCTTCGTCATCTTCTTCGCCGGCGCACAGCTTCTCCTGGGCACCATCCACAAGCTGGGGGAAGGCCTGACGGGCGGGATTCCCGGCGCGGCCGCCCTCTGGGTGACCGCCGCTTCCATAGCGGGCAAGCTCCTGCTGGCCTGGTCCCAGTTTTCCGCCGGCAGGAAGACGGGCTCGGCCATGCTCGTCGCCAACGGCAAGAACATGCGCAACGACGTGGTCATGTCCGCAGCGGTGCTCGCCGGGCTGGGCCTGACCACCATCCTGGGGACGCCCCTGGTGGATTCGGCCATGGCCATCCTGGTGTCGATCTGGGTGATGCGCTCTGCCTTCGGGGTGTTCCGCGAGGCCACCGACGAGATCATGGACGGCAAGGCCGATCCTGCGCTGTACCGCCTGGTCTTCGAGGCGGTGCGCTCCGTGGACGGCGCGGGCAACCCCCACCGCGCCCGCGTGCGCAAGCTGGCCTCCCTCTACGACATCGACCTGGACATAGAGGTGGACGGACGCCGGACCGTCCGCGAAGCCCACGAGATAGCCCAGTCGGTGGAGCGGGCCATCAAGGAGCGGATTGACGGAGTCTACGACATTGTCGTGCACGTGGAACCATCCGGCGCGGGGGAACACGACGAACAGTACGGATTGAACGAGAACCGGCTCAACGATTAGGTTCGACAAGCTTATCCGGATGGACTTGTCGAAGCTATGGTATATAGTTGAGTGGATATATGGACGCCCCGTTCGCGGAAACCATCGACATAAAGACTCTGGTCGTCGCCGCGATGGTGGTCTACGTGGGCAGTTTCGCCTTCTCCCTGGCCCTGTACCTGGTGCGCAGGACCTTCCCGGGCGCCAGGCAGTGGATACTGGGCCAGGCCTTCCTGGTACTGGGCGCCCTGGGCACGGGAGCGGAAGTCTTCGGGATGCCCTACGGCGTGCTGGTGGTGGCCAACGTGGCCATGCTGGCCAGCATGCTCTTCATGGGACACGCCATCTGGCTCTTCCGGGCGCGGACGCGCTTTCCCCTCCTCCTGTACTTCATCCTGCCGGCGAGCGTGGTCATCTGGTTCGCCTTCGGCGACGATGGGCTCCTCGCCCGCATCGTGTACTTCTCCGGCATGCTCTCCGCCCTGTCCGCCTGGAACGCCTCGCTGCTGCTCCGGAAGCCCGACCGCTTCTACCACCGGGTGTTCGTGTCGGCCGCCGTCTTCTTCATCATGGTATCCGCCGCGGGTCTCCTGCGCGTTTTCGGCATCCTGCTGGGTTCCGTGCCCCCGACCCTGGCCGACCAGGGGCGCATGAGCATGCTGGTCTACGTGATAGCCATCCTGGGAGCCTTCTTCAATCTGTTCGGCTACTTCCTCATGTCGGCCGTCCGCACGGAGAAGGAACTGCTGGAGACGGAGCTGGCCGTCAGGCAGCGCAACGAGCGGCTCAACCGCCTGGTCGGCATGAAGGACGCGCTCATCACCGTGGTGGGCCACGACCTGCGGGCTCCCATCGCCAGCGCCGCCCGCTACACCCGCAACCACCTCCTGAACTGGGACGGGGACCTGAACCAGAAGCGCGAGAGCATAGCGACGCTCGCCGAGGGTCTCGAGCGGGCGGCCACGCTCCTGGCCAACCTCGTGGACTGGGCCCGGAGCGCTTCCGGCCGCGTCGAGTTCGAGCTGGAGCGGGTCAGCCTGTCCATGATGGCCACCGAGGCCGCCCGCGACCTCGCGGCGGTGGCGGAGCGCAAGGGCCTGTCCATCCTGGTGCCCGGGGAACCGGCGTTCGCGCGCGCCGATCCCCGCGCGGCCGCCACCGTGTTCCGGAACATCATAGCCAACGCCATCAAGTACTCCAGGCCGGCCGGGACCATAGAGCTCGGGTTCGGGACGGCGCCCGGCGGCATGGTGGAAGCTTCCGTGACGGACCATGGTGTGGGCATGGACCGCGCCCAGATCGACACCCTGTTCGAGCCGGGAAGGACCGTGCAGACCCTGGGCACGGACGGCGAGCAGGGCACCGGCATGGGGCTCGCCCTCTGCAAGGCGTTCATGGAGGCCATGGGCGGCGACATCAAGGTGTCCAGCGAACCGGGCAAGGGTTCGCGCTTCCAGGTCCTGTTCCAGCCGCTCAGCGGGGAGACTGCCGGCGACCAGGAGCCGGAGACGGTCCTCCCCACGCCCTGAACCTGGGCATTTTTTTCCTCCCCCGTCCGCATTCTTTTCCCCCTGCGCGCCCGGGCCACGACCGGGCGCCCCGGACGGCGAGCTCCAGCCGCTCGAACCACGAACTCCAATTCATTTCCCTGAAAGCACTTATCGGCACGCTACCAAATAATACTCCCCGTTTTCACTGTTTGGCACGCTTCATGCTTTGATATAGATGCCGAACCGTATCGGACGCGGGCCTTGAGGCTCGCGATACAACGAACCAAGGAGTTCGATATGAAGCGCATCGCAATCGTACTGTTGATCGCCGTCGTCGCCACCGGCGCCGTCGCCGCCCAGGGCTACTGGGGAACCACCGCCCCCGCGGCCGCCACCCAGACCCTGGTGAAGATCGAGGGCAAGCTCGCCCTGGTCCAGGGCCATCCCGCCATCGTCGTGAAGGACAAGACCTACTTCGTGCAGATGCCCCAGCTGGTCTACGGCTTCATCGACGGCCTCGCCGAGGGCGCCACGGTCAAGCTCGAGGGCTACGAGCAGGCCGTCCCCCTGGCCGCGAACAGCTTCTTCTACCGGGTCACCAAGCTCACCTTCGGGGGCAAGGACTACGACCTGAGCCAGATGGCCGGCGGCATGATGGGCGGCCGGGGCATGATGGGCGGCGCGGATTCCCGCGGTGGCATGATGGGCGGGCGCGGAGGCCGCGGCGGCCGGTAAGCGGCAGAGCGCCATGACGATGACGGGGTCGCCCCGGCCGATGGCCGGAGACGGCCCCGTTTTTCATGCCCGGCCGGCGGATGCGTCGACAGGGGGCCGGGAACGGGTCCGGCGGCGGAACAGCCGGGCCATCAGCCGGTCCAGGCCCAGCATCGCGTATCCCAGCGCCAGGAAACCCGCTCCAAGCAACGCGACGTTCCGGATCATGGGCCATGCGCCGATGATGTCCGGATCCATGAAACCGTAGGGATAGCGCACCGGCTCCGCGCCGAATCCACGCAGGGG
>JAKLIU010000143.1 GCA_022709445.1 Spirochaetota bacterium
GGCCTCTCGCGGGGACGCGGCCGGGTGGAGGGCGCCCGTCCACGCGCTCGCGCTCGCCGACGCGGACCTGGGCGCGCTGGCACTCCCGGCGGCGCTGGCCGGCGAACTGGCCGCGGCCCTGTCCCCCGCCGGCGCCCGCCTGGTGGCGACCCCTCCTTCCCGCGCCTCGCGCTCCCTGGAGTGGCTGAGGTCCGGGCTGGCCGGAACCCCGGGCATGGGCCGCGTCATCACGTTGCGCGCGGCCAGGACCTGGGTAAAGCCCTTCTCCCCCTTCGTCGACTCGATCGGGGAGGACCTGATCCGGGAGGCGATGGAAGCCTCGCCGCCGGCGCGGGCCAAGACGCTCGCCACCCTGGCGCCGGCCTTCAGGATCGTGGCCAGGTCGGCGTTCTCGGCCTCCATACCCCCGTCCACCGCCAGGGGATGCATGGCCTTCCTCGACGAGCTCCTCGACGCGCTGGGCGACTCGGGCGCGGTGCTGCTCTGCGAATCACCGGAACGCTTCTCCCGCGAGGCCCTGGACCTGATCGCCGGCCGCCTGTCCGGCGAGCGGGGCGCGGAACGCTACGTCGCCCTCGCGGAAGCGGGCATGCCCGGATCCTGGGACGGCCCCCACGCCGCCTGGCTGGAGCCGGGCGGGAACGGGGCGGAAGGCGGGCCGGAAGCGGCCGTCGAACGCGCGCTCTCCGGGTCCACGGGCGCGGTCCGCTCCGCCCTGCGCTCGCGGGCCCTCGCCATGGCCGGCCTGTCGCCGTCCCCTCACGGGGGCGTCCGCGCCGCCCTGTCCGTCCTGCCGCCCGAGGCCGCGCTCTACCTCTACGGACTCCTGCTGGCGGAGGACGCCCTGGCTCCCGCGGAAACCGCTGAGTTCTTCGCGGAGCTCGGGCTGGGGGCTGAAGGCGCGGGCCTGGTGCAGGACCTCCTGGTGCGCTCGGGACTAGCGGACCCGGCCATGCGGACCCTGCCGCTGTCGCCGGCGGACCCGGAGTCCGTGGCTGCCGCGATCGGCGGGGAATCGGCCGCCTTCATGGACGCGAAGTTCACCTCGTACCTGATGGGACGCTACCGGCGCGGCGGCATCAGCCCCTCGCTGGGCTTCCTGCGGCGCGTCGGGGAGCGCGCGGACGAGGAACGCATGGTCTTCGATTGCCTGTTCGAGGAAGCGCTGGGCGATGGCCAGGGTTCGGCCGCCGAGCGATCGTTCCTCTCGCCCTCCTCGGCGGCGGCGCTCCGGTTCTGGACCGCCCTGCACGCGCGCGACCGGGACGCCGCGGAATCGGCTGCGGCGTCGGCCCGCGACAGGATGGAGGGTCCGCGCGCCGCCGCCCTGTCGGCCCTGGTCAAGACCGAGCTGGCCTACGCCGCAGGCGATGGCCAGCGCGCCGGACTGGGGGCGCGCGAGGCGCTCAGGGCCATGGGCAAGGGCGCGCCCCCCAAACTGGAGGCCAGGGCCCACCGCATGATGGGGCTGTCGGCCCTCGCGGAAGAGCGCTACACCGAGGGAACCGATTACCTGGCCAACGCCCAGGAGCTCTCCGAGGCCTGCCACGACGATTACGAGCGCATGATGGCGGCCTACGCCAAGGCCGTGGCCGAGTTCATGAACGGCGGCCTGGGGCGGGCCCTGCGGGACGCCGGGCACGCGGCGGAATCCGCCTCCAGGCTGTTCCGGGTGGACGTGCTGGCCGCGCTGGAATCCCTGCGCGGGCGCATCGACCTGGAGCTGGGCGCATACGACGAGGCCGCCCGGCGCTACGACGCCCTGGCCGCGATGGCCGCCGAGTACGGGCTGGCGGGCGCGGCCGAACGGGCGACCGTCTGGTGCGGCAGGGCTCTGGCCTACGCCGGCGATTACGAGGAAGCCGTGGGCCTGCTCGCGCGCGCGGGGGACGACCGCGAGGCCCGCGTCTTCCGCGGGGAGCTGGAGATCCTGCGGGGCAGGCCGCGCGAGGCCAGGGCCTGGCTGGAGGAGCCGGCGGAGCGGGCGACGCGCGCCTTCAGGCCGCCGGACTCCTTCGACTGGACCAGCCCGCTCTCGGAGATCGAGGGGCGCTGCCTGGCCTTCGACGCCGCCGAGGCGCCCCTGTCCGAGATGCGGACCGCCCTGTCCTGCTTCGCCCGCGGACTGGACGAGCGCTCGCCCGAGGCGGTCCTGGAGCTGTATGCCCTGACGCGGAATCCCCGCGCCGGCAAGTCCAACCCCGCCCTGGGCACCTACTGCTTCTTCTGCTTCCTGCTGGAGGAGCGGCTGCCGGACCCGCCGGTGGACAAGCAGTCGGTGCTGTCCCGAGCCTTCAAGTCGCTGCAGCAGCGGGCGGGCAGGATAGAGGACCGCTCCCAGCGCGCCCTGTACATGGAGAAAAACGCCTGGAACCGCCGGCTCCTGGAAGCGGCGAGGACGCACAAGTTCATATGAAGGGCGAACCGGTCCCGCTGGGCGCGACCTGCTACCACGCCGCCCCCGGCTTCATGCGCCACCTGCAGGCGGAGCTCGGCGAGGTCTACCGGGTCGACGGGGAACTGCTGACGGCCATGGGGCCTGAGCGCCGCGCCTTCTGGACCAGGAACGTGTGGCGCAAGCCCTTCACCGCCGAGTTCGGCTCCGTGGGCGAGGCGGCGGCGCTGCTTTCGTCCATCCAGAGGAACTGGGCTCCCTGCCCCGTCAAGTTCGCCCGGCGCACCGTCCTCATTGGCGAGCGGCTGCCGCACTTCCCCGACAGGCCAAAGGCCTTCCCCTTCGCGCTCCCGTCCGCTCCCATGGGCGCGTTCACCCTGCTGGACGAACACACCCTGCTGGCCTCGGCGGACTGCTCGAGCCCCTGGCCCAACGGCGAGTTCTCGTTCGTGGAGGACCGCGAAGGCCCGCCGAGCCGCGCCTACCGCAAGCTCTGGGAGGCCCTGGTGATGGCCGGTTCCATGCCCGGCCCCGGCCAGCGCTGCATCGACGCCGGCGCCTGCCCGGGAGGCTGGACCTGGGCCCTGGCCGGGCTGGGCGCGGAGGTGACCGCCATCGACCGGTCCCCCCTGGACGACTCGGTGATGGCCATGCCCGGCGTGAGCTTCCTCAAGCACAACGCCTTCACCCTGAAGCCTTCGGACCTGGGACCCGCGGACTGGCTGTTCTCCGACGTGATCTGCTACCCGCCCGCCCTCTTCGACTGGATCGGCCAGTGGCTGGAATCCGGGCTGGCGCGGAACTTCGTGTGCACCATCAAGATGCAGGGGGAGGACTGGGACCGCGCCACCACCGAGCGCTTCGCGGCCATCCCCGGCTCGCGCGTCCTGCACCTCTGGCACAACAAGCACGAACTCACCTGGATCCTCATCCGGGACAAACCCGGCGCGACGCAAGGCTGAACCACAATGAAATCGAACCACAGAGACACCGAGACACAGAGAAGACCGGATAGCAAGAAAGACTGAAGCATCGGTCGTTGCCTTGCTCCTTGAATCCTCTCTGTGCCTCTGTGTCTCTGTGGTCTGCTTTTGGGGATTATTGCGTGCCTTCGGGGGGCGGTTCGAACATCTTGTGCAGGCCTGACCAGGCGTCGGCTTGCTCCTCCTCGGTCAGCTCGGACTCGCCCTCGCGCCAGGTGATCAGCGACTCCGGGATCTCCTTGAGGAAGGGAGAGGGCACGCAGTCCACGGGCATGGAGTTGCGGCGCCTCTGCCTGCAGACCGTGATGACCAGCCTGCGCCGCGCCCGCGTCAGGGCCACGTAGAACAGGCGGCGCTCCTCCTCCACGTTGCCGTCGCCCTCCTCCACCGCGCGCGCGTGCGGGATGATGCCGTCCTCGCAGCCGGCGATGAACACCACGTCGAACTCCAGCCCCTTGGCCGCGTGTATGGTCATCAGGTTGACCTTGCCCGCGTCGTCCTCCTCCTGGTCGTCCCGGGTGATGAGCGATATGCGGTTGAGCCAGGAGTAGAGGCTGGGGTCCAGGTTGTCCGGGTCGTTCTCCCAGGTGTCGATGCCCTGGATGAGGCTTTCTATGTTCAGGAACTTCCACTTGGCGGCCTTGTCGCTGTGCTGGTTCTCCGACACCAGGTAGCCCCAGTAGTCGATGGTGTCCACCATCTTGCGCACCTTGAGCGACAGGTTGCGCTTGCCGCGGAACTCCTCCCTGAAGAATTCCATGAGGGTCAGGAACGAGTCGATGTCCTGCCTGCCGCGCTCCGGGAAGTCCTCGGCGTGGTCGGTCCGCGCCTTCTGCATCGCGGCGCGGATGGTGCAGTTGTCCCTGCGCGCGATGGCCGTGAGCAACTCGAGCGTCCTGCGGCCTACGCCTCGGCGCGGTACGTTCGCTATCCGTATCAGGTTGATGTCGTCCTCCGGGTTGGCGATCACCCGCAGGTAGGAGATGACGTCCTTGATCTCCTTGCGCTGGAAGAAGCTGGTGCCGCCGGTCACCCGGTAGGGCACGTTCGCCTCCAGGAAGGCCTCCTCTATGTGGCGCGTGAGGGCGTTGGTCCGTATGAGGACCCCGAACTGATCGTAGCGCAGCTTGTCGCGGAGCTTCATCTCCTTGATGATGCCGGCTATGGTCTCGCCCTCCTCCACCTCGCTGTCCGGCGAGCAGATCTCTATGGCCGCGCCGCCCTCCACGGGGCTCTTGAGGTCCTTGGGCTTGCGGTTGGTGTTGTTCTGGATGACGCTGTTGGCCGCGTCCAGGATGGTGGTGGTGGAGCGGTAGTTGCGGTAGAGCGTGATCTCCTTGCGGGCCGGCCAGTCCTTCTCGAAGTTGACGATATTCTCGTAGTTGGCGCCGCGCCAGGAGTAGATGGACTGGTCGTCGTCCCCCACCACGCAGATGTTCTCCCGCGACAGGAGGCGCATCAGCCGGTACTGCTGGGACGAGGTGTCCTGGAACTCGTCGATCATGATGTAGCGGAAGCGGTCGCGGTACTCCTCGCGCGCCTCGGGCCAGCGCTCGAAGACCTGGATGGGCAGGCCGATCAGGTCGTCGAAGTCCACCGCGTTGTAGGCCTTCAGGGCGGCCTGGTACTCCTCGTAGATCCTCGAGTAGCCGTCGGCGTCGTTCTCCCAGGTCTTGCGGCCGGTCTTCACGTCGGAGAACACGATGCCCGCCTTGGCCGGGTCGAAGCCGTCCATCCTGAAGCCCACCTCGCGCGCGCAGTCCTTGATCAGCTGGGTCCGGTCCACCTCGTCGTAGATGGAGAAGTTCTCCTTCCAGCCCAGGCGGTGGATCTCCTTGCGCAGGATCTTCACGCCGAACGAGTGGAAGGTGCTGACCGTGAGCGCCTGGAGCTTCTTGCCGGTCACGTGCTTCACGCGCTCCGCCATTTCCCTGGCGGCCTTGTTGGTGAATGTGAGGGCCAGGATGGCGGACTGGGGCACTCCGCGCTCCAGCATGTAGGCGGCGCGGAAGGTGATCACCCGGGTCTTGCCCGATCCCGCGCCCGCGATGATCAGGAGGGGCCCCTCGATGGTGGTGACGGCGTCGTACTGCTCGTCGTTGAGTTCCGCGCGGTAGTCGAGGTGCATGCGGCCGGTCTAGGAGGTCTTGAGGAACAGCGAGAGCGCCTCTATGCCCAGTCCCACCACCAGGGTCACGACGGCGCCGGCGACCACGACCCCCGCGGCCACGGCCAGCATGGCCTTCTTGCGGTCCATGCCCAGGATCCAGGC
>JAKLIU010000144.1 GCA_022709445.1 Spirochaetota bacterium
GCCAGAGCGGGTGGCTCCAGGATCGGCCCTTCACCAGGTACACGCCGGCACCCAGGGTGTAGGCCAGGCCTCCGGCGATCAGGAACCCCGTCGTGCGGGCGTCCACCGCGGCGAAGAGCGGCTTCCAGGCCAGCACCACGATCCAGCCCATGGCGACGTAGGACAGGGTGGCGAGGGCCTTCATTTTCCCCACCACGAAGGGCTTGATCGCGATGCCCACGGCGGCTATCCCCCACACCAGGCCGAAGATCCACCAGCCCACGGTTGGCCTGAGCGGCACCAGCGCGAACGGAGTGTAGGTGCCGGCGATCAGGGTGTAGATGGTGGAGTGGTCCATCACCTTGAGCACCCTCTTGCCCCGCGGCGCGGCGATGGCGTGGTAGAGCGTGGACATGGTGTAGAGGAGGATCGCGGAGGTCCCGAAGAGCGTGAAGGATACCACGCGCCACGGGTCGCCGGTGGCGGCGGCAGCGACTATCAGGACGACCAGTCCGGCGATCGAGAGCAGGGCGCCGATGCCGTGGGTGACGGCGTTGGCGATCTCCTCGCCGACCGGGTAGGGGGCGGGGGCCAAGGATTGTACGGATTCGTTGGTGGGTGACATGGTGCGCAGCCTTTCTGTCAGGGTCGCACGTTAGACGGCTTGGCGACGGCCCGGTTGCATTACGGTAAAAAAAAAGGAACGCCGGCCCAGGCGTTCCTTGATTTGGGTGTTACCCCGTTTTAATTGGCCCCTTGTTTTTACCATCACTTGTTTACCTGTACGTTATTACATGGACTGTTTTTACCTGGTGGGGCGTAGCCAACCGCAATTAATGAAGCAACTAGCATGCCAGACTGGAATATGACGGCCGAAAATCGTCATTTAGTAATTCGTTTTCCAAAAAGGATTTAGAAAGAAAAGACTGCGCCGGTTGTCGCCTTGGTCTGTGTCGAGCTGTGCGGCGATGATCGCCTGGATGGCGGAACGAGTACGTTGTTTCGAATAACTCTATATATAAAAATAAATAGCCGCTCAGTATCAATTGTGGAGAGCTGTGCAAAAACGCACAGCCATCAGGATATCAGTCATCCTCGGAATCGGCGGATTTGAGCCTGCGGTTGAGCGCTGTCCTGGATATGCCCAAGAGTCCGGCGGCCACGCCCTGGTTTCCACCTGCCCTGTCCAGGGCCTCGCGGAGCAGCTCCTCGTTCGCTTCCTTGAGCGTGGGCAGGATGGCCAGGGAGGAGAAATAGCCGGCGCTCGGCTGCCTGGGCCGGGCAGGGCGGCCATCGTCCCTGAAGATGCGGGCACGGAAGGAATCCAGGGGCAGGACGCGCCCATCGGCCCGGCCCACCGCGTCGTGGACCATGGACTCGAGTTCACGGACATTCCCCGGGAAATCGTGGGTGCCCAGGAGATCGTAGAGCTCCCGGGGGATGGACGGCTTGCGCTTGCCGAATTTTTCCGCGGCCCGTTCCGCGAATCGCTCCACCAGGAGGGGCAGGTCCTCCGGCCGGTCCCTGAGCGGGGGCAGCCTGATGTGGTGGGTCTCCAGGCGGTAGAACAGGTCCTGGCGGAAGCTCCCCAGCGATGCCGCCTTCTCCAGGTCGCGGTTCGTGGCCGTCACGATGAGCGCGTCCGAGGCCCGGGTGAGGTCGGCCCCCAGCGGGTAGTACAGCCGCTGCTCTATCAGCCGCAGGAGCTTGACCTGGCTTTGCTGCGACAGGTCGCCGATCTCGTCCAGGAAGAGGGTCCCGCCGGCGGCCTTCTCTATGAGGCCCGGACGGTCGGAGTCCGCGCCGGTGAACGCGCCGCGCCGGTGGCCGAACAGGGTGTCGCTGAACATGGTGTCGTCCAGCCCGGCTATGTTCACGCACACGAGGGCTCCCTTCCTGCCGGAGGCGGCGTGGACGGCGGAGGCGAAAAGTTCCTTGCCGGTGCCGGATTCCCCGGTGATCAGGATGGGCTTCTCGCTCCTGGCAATTGCCTCTATGTACCGGAAGATGGCCAGCATGCGCCGGTCGCGGGTCACGATGGGCGCGAAGTGCTCGGGGAGCGGCTCTTCACGGCCCAGGATGGTGTCGCGCAGGGCGCGGTTGTCCCGCTGCAGCCGGCTGATCACCACGGCGTGCTCGATGCTGGCCAGGAGCCGCGTGGTCTCCGCGGACTTGGGTACGTAGTCGAAGGCGCCGGACTTCATGCAGCGCACCACCACGTCCAGGTCGTCCACCGCGGTGGCCACGATCACCGGGACTTCCGGCCGCTCGCGGCGCATGGTCTCCAGCACCTCGTAGCCGTCCACACCGGGCATGACCAGGTCCAGGACCATGACGACGCAGTCCTTGGCCGACAGGACGGCGCGCGCTTCCTCCTCCCGCTCGCAGAGCGCCACGTCCTCGTAACCCTCGAAGCGCAGGAGCCGCTCCGCCCGCTTGAGGACGCCCACGTCGTCGTCGAGCACCAGGATGGTCACCGCCTTGTCGGTCATCGTTCCCCCCCGCCGGTCTGCGCCACCGGCATGCAGATCAGGACGGTCGTGCCCTCGCCGGGCGTGGACCGCAGCTCTATCGCCCCGCCCATTTCCCTGATGATCCCGGCGGCCACCGACATGCCCAGGCCCGTGCCTCCCCGGTCCCGCTTGGTGGTGAAGAACGGGTCGAAGACGGATGCCAGCACCTCGGGCGGCATGCCCGAGCCGCGGTCGCGCACGCGCACGCAGACCCTGGCTGGCCGCGCGCCGGAGGCTGGTTCCAGGAAGGATTCCATGGTCACCTCGCGCTCGGTCGAGGGCAGGGATTGCAGGGCGTTTTCCAGCACGTTGACCAGCACCTGCGTCAGCTTGAGCCTGTCTCCCTTGACCGGAGGCAGGCCGTCGCCCGGGCGCAGGCTGAAGGCCGTGGTGGATACCGCTATCGAGTGCTTGAGCAGCCTGGCCGCGTATTCCATGGCCAGGTTGACGTCCAGCGGGACCTGCCGCGACGGATCGGGACCGCGGGCGTAATCCTTGAGGTCCTCCACGATCTTCTTGATGTGCTGGGAGCCCATGTACAGGTCGTTGAGCATCTCGGGGATTTCCCGCTTGAGGTCCGCGTAGCCGAATCCCTTCACGTTGAACTCGCCCTCGCTGCGGTACAGCCGGTCCAGTGCGCCGGCGATCTCGGCCCAGATTTCCTTGAGCATGGGTATGTTGCGCAGCGCGGAATTGTTTGGCGTGTTGATCTCGTGCGCCACGCCGGCCGTCAGCCAGCCCAGGGTCTTGAACTTGTCCACCTCGGCCATGCGGTCACGGTGCTCCAGCTCGCGCCGTATGCTGACCGCCAGGTCCACGTGGGTCTTCACGCGCGTGAGGAGCTCCTGGCCGCCCGCCGGCCGCACCAGGTAGTCGTTCGCACCCCACTGGAAGGCCTCTTCTATTTCCCGTGGCAGGCCGGAATCCACCAGCACGATGATGGGCAGCGTTTCCCTGCCGAAACGTTCGCGCACGCGCGCGCAGAACTCGTCGGCACGCATCTCCGTGATGGCCGAGTCCACCAGTACCAGCTCGATGCGGCCGCCCCCGTCCATGCGGCCGAGCGCGGAGCGCGCCGACACCTCGGCCGCCACCCTCCAGCCGGCCGATTCCAGCTTGCGCTTGAGGGTGAACAGGGACACCGGTTCGCTGTCCACGATCATGATGGTGCCTGGGCCCGTCCGCCCCCTTCCCGCGCCGTCCAGGTCCAATTCCGGAACGGGGAATGAGAGCGCCGGGGCAGGCGAGGGGGCGCTGCCCCGAGTCGGCCAGCTCATGGCGCGCGGGAACACGAAGGCGTAGCGGTTGCCCGAGTCCGTGCGCTCGTAGGAGAAGCTGCCGCCGAGCCGGGCCGCCAGCTTGCCGGTCAGCTCCAGGTCCGCGAGCCTGCCGTCCGGGTCCGTGAAGGAGCTGCAATCACGGGTCGCACCGTCGTTGGACGGACCGGCTGTTTCAAGGCCGGGCGGCGGGACTCCGTCGTCGGAGATGTCCAGCCTGACCAGGTGGGTGTCGGAGGAGGCGCGAACCGAGATGACGCGCGCCCCCGGCGACCGTATCGCCCGGTACAGCACCGTGTACAGGGTGTGCTGCATCGTCTTCGCGTCGTTCCGCATCTCTATGATAGGGAGCGACAGGTTCCAGGACAGGTTCTTGCCCGCGCCCAGGTAGCGGGTGGAGGCCACCACCGCCTTGAGCACGGCAGCCAGGTCGAAGGGCTCCGCGCACAGCTCGCCTTCGTCACGGCCCGTGTTGGCGTAGCGCTGCAGGTTCCCCGCCAGGTAGACCAGGCGCAGGCATTCCGCCCGGGCCAGGGCCAGGTCGCCGGCAGGCACGGCGGCCCGTTCCCGCGTACCCTGCGCCTGGGCCTCCAGTCGCTCATCCAGCGCGTCGAGCATCCCCAGGAGCGGCCGCTTGATGGACTCGGCCGCGCGCGCGAACATGCCCAGCCGGTCCTCCGCTTCCCGTTCCAGCCCCGCCACGACGCCGGCGAGTCCGTCGGCCCTGGAGCGGGCAGCGGCCTTGGCCCTGGCGGACAGCGCCAGGCAGGCGGCGGCGGCCAGCAGCGCTCCCAGGCCGACCCCCGCCGCGCCGGCTACCGAAACGAACCGGCCGGCCAGTGCGTCCTGGCGCCAGACGCGGAAGTCCGCGGCGGCCGGGACCACCCCGGACAGCCTGAGGTAGACGGTCCAGCGCGAGCTCCCGGCGTCTGGCAGCCTGTAGACGCGCACCCCGGGAATCCCCGTGTCCCAGGCCAGCGACTCGAGCCGGGGGCCGGACAGCCAGGTCGAGGTTCCGCCTTCCGGGATGAGGGCAAGACCGGTCAGCCGGAAACCGCGCCGGTAGAAGCTGATGCACCAGTCGTCCCTGCCCGATTCGTCCCGCACGTTGAAAGAAGCCCATACTTCCGTCGGTTCCCCGGCCGTCCCCGGCGGTGAGCCGAAGCCGTAGGAAGCGCCCGCCGGATCGGTGTCCCCCCCAGGCGGCAGGCTGAAGCCCATGCGACCGTCCAGGGCCGCGGAGCGGGTTCCCGGCTCCAGGGGCACGAAACGCGTCGGCCGGCCGAACGCGGGTTCCCCGAGCCCGGGCCGGTCCACGGCGCCCGCCATGGCGAGCGGCAGCGCCGCCAGGATCGCGGCGACCATGGCCAGCCCGGGCGGGCCGGCAGGCCGATTCATCGCCCGAAGGGCAAACGTATCCGCCCCCCCGACAGAGCTTTCCTGAGCGCCCCAAGATCCACCGAACCGTCGCCCCGCCGCCAGCCGGGCTCAAGCTCGAGGCCGAAGGGCCGCCTGGCCAGGTGCTCTGGCCAGTGCGCGTCGGAGCCCGTGATCACCGGGTAGCCCCGGGAATCCGCGGGCCCGATCGGCCTGACGGTCTCGACTGCTGCGTAGGGGCCGTCCGGCAGGAAGCCCAGCTGTGAGATGGCGCCGAACAGGGGGCGGTCGATGTGCGCGGGAATCACCAGGGCTCCTGCGGAGTCGGCCTCGGCGCAGAGCTCGCCGAAGCCCAGGTCCAATGCCGCCCCGAGCCAGGTGCCGACCTGGTCCAGCACGATCTCGTCCGCGTCCACCACCACCTGGTCCCCCATGGCCCCGGATTCCAGCGGGATCGCGGGAAGGTGACCCTCCAGGAATGCACCGAAAGCGATGGCGG
>JAKLIU010000145.1 GCA_022709445.1 Spirochaetota bacterium
GCAACTTCCGCGACCGCACCGACGAGCGCTGCCGGGCCCTGTCCGGCGAGACGATGGCCGAGCGCTACCGCACCACGCACGCGGCCTGCGCCCCCTGCACGGTGCTCTGCGGACACAAGGGCACCTATCCCGACGGCAAGGTCCGGCACCTGCCGGAGTACGAGACCATCGGGCTCTGGGGCGGCAACATCATGAACTTCGACCCGGACATCGTGGGCGAGTGGAACGACCGGATGAACGAGCTGGGCATGGACACCATATCCTGCGGGGTGACGGTGGGCTGGGCCATGGAGGCCGCCGAGAAGGGCCTGCGCCCGAGCGCGCTCGCCTTCGGCAGGACCGACAACATAGCCGCCATGCTGGACGACATAGCCTGGAAGCGGGGCGAGGGCGCGGAGCTGGCCCTGGGCACCAGGCGGCTCGCGCAAAAATACGGCGGCATGGAATTCGCGGCCCAGGTCAAGGGCCTGGAGATGGCGGCCTACGACCCGCGCGCCGGCTGGGGCCAGGGCCTCAATTACGCGGTGGCAAACCGCGGCGGCTGCCACCTGAACGCCTACCCCATCGCCATGGAGGCGGTCTTCCATTACATACCCCAGTACACCATGCGCTCCAAGGCATCGTGGGTGTCCTTCATGGAGGACCTGTTCAGCGCGTCCAACTCGGTCCAGACCTGCCAGTTCAGCATCTTCGGCTACCTCCTGGAGCCGCCGGTGGCCAGGTTCACGCCCAAGCCCCTGCTCAAGCTGGCCATGACCTGGGTTCCTTCCGTGGCCCAGCTCCTTCTGGACTGGAGCGGGCTCTCGGGACTGGTATCCGCGATCACCGGCCGCAGGATGGGCATGCGCGCCTTCCTGCGCTCCGGGCGGCGGACCCACGTGCTGGAACGCTGGATGAACGTGGCCTGCGGCGTGACCGCCGCCGACGACACCCTGCCCCGGCGCTTCCTGGAGGAGGCCAAGACCAGGCACCGGGTGGACAGCGTCGTCCCCATCGGTCCCATGGTCAAGGCGTATTACCGGAAGAAGGGCTACGGCGCGGACGGCGTGCCCACCGCGCGGCTCCTGCGCCGCCTGGGCATCCGGGCGGAGGCCCGATGACCAGGGAGCGCATCGTCGAGTGCGCCGAGGCCCTGTTCAACGACCGCGGCATGCAGGACACCAGCATAGGGGACATAGCGGCGGCGGCCGGCATCAGCAAGGGGACTCTCTTCTACCACTTCAAGAGCAAGGATGACCTGGTCATGGAGATAGCCTTCGCGCACATCCAGCGGGTGGGCGACCGCATGCTCGCCCTGCTGGAGGAAGGCCAGGACCGGCCGGAGCCGAGGGAGCTGGTGGAGCGCTTCCTGCGCGAGGTGACCGCGGCCACGCTGCGCAACAAGCTGCACCTGTACCTGGTGGAGGAGAGCCTCTCGAGGAACGGCCGGCTGCGCGAGACCCTTGCCGGCAAGTACCGGGAGTGGCAGCGCACCTTGCTGGAGGCCCTGGGGCCCATCGTGGGGGACAGGGCCCCGCTCCTGGGGCCGGTGCTGCTCGCCCTGGCCGACGGCCTGGTGATCCAATCCTCCCTGGGGGTGGAGTTCCCGCCCATCGGGGAGATGCTCACCGTGCTGCTTCCCCCCGGGACCGCCGCGGGCCCGGCCTGAGGCGCGCCCGGCGGCCGGTCAGCCCGAGGCCAGCCAGTCCCTGATCTCCCGGTTGATGCCCGCCACGTCCCCGAGTATGTCGGCCACGGCCTGCTCCAGGTCCAGCCCGAAGCGCAGGGTGTCGGCGTGCACGGCCAGGCTCCCGGCCGCCCGGTTGATATCGTCCACCGCGCGCCTGGCGTCGTCCAGGGCGGCGGCCAGTGCGGCTGCCTCCCGCTCGATGTCCGCGCAGCGGGCCACCGCGGTCTCCAGGAGCGGGCCTACGCCCCCGAGGACGCCGCCCCCTTCGCCGACCCCGCGCGACGCGAAGGCCAGCCTGGAGGCTATGCCCGCCAGCGCTTCCAGGTGCTCGCCGGCGGCCAGGTCCATTCGTTCCAGCGCCGCGGCCATGCCCGCGGTGTACTCCGTGTTGCGCGCGGCCTGCCCGGCGATGGACTGCGATACCTTTCGCAGGTCCCCGTCCCCGCGGTCCGACTTGGCGGCTATGATGGCCGCGTTGATGGCCACCGAGCTTATGAACCCGTTGGACTCCGCGATCTCCCTGACCACCCCGGTCATGAGCTTGATGTCGCGCTTCACCTGGTCCAGGGACCTGCAGGTGGCGTCCACCGTGGCGTGCAGGCCGTCCAGTCCTTCCCGGATCAGGCGGGTGACCGAGCCGCTGGATGCCGCCTGGACGGCGGTCTCGCGTATCGCGCCGACCATGCCGTCGCGGGCGCGCCGCACCTCACCGGCGCTCTCCTCGAAGCGCGCGAAGAGCCCGTTGACGGCCGCGATGCCTGCCTTCTGCTCCGCGATGGACGCGCCCAGCGCCCGGCCGGAGCCGATGAGGCCGCGCGACAGGCCGACCAGGGCCGACACGCGGGCGTCCAGGGCGTCCACCGCGGCCGAGTATGGCTCCAGCCCATCCCGCCCCGCGGCGGTCCCCCCGCCGGCCGACAGGTAGATGGCGTCGGGGATGATCGTCTCCTCCGGACCCATGAACACGGACCTGACCTGCCTGCCGGAGACGCAGAGCACTTTCTGGAAGAAAAGGGGCACCATGAACACGTCCCGCCCCAGGGCTTCCAGTATGTCGACGAAGCGCCGGGCGCGTTCCTCCGCGTCGGTGACCGTGATGGAATCCTCCAGCATGCGGAAGATGGCCGGATTGTCGTAGCCGAAGTAGTTGTCGCCGCCGGTGGGATTGATGAAGGGCTCGACGGCGGAGTAGAGATCCAGTTCCGACAGGAAGCCCGCGAACACCAGGTCGTACTCGGGGGCGAAGGACGCCAGCGCGTCGCCCAGCGGCCGTATCGCGGTGACCGCCCGCAGGCCCATGTTCTCGAAGGTCTCCCTGATGCGCCGCTCGATGGCGGGGATGTCCGGCAGGGAGGGGTAGTCGCGTATCACCACGGTCACCGGCCGCGACAGGTCCTCGGAGCTCCTGAAGCCGTCCACGACCGCCCTGGCGGCCGCCGGGTCGTGCGCGATGCGCGCCCCGTCCCCGGCGTCCAGCACCTCGGGGGAGAGGACGGTGTCCGCGCGCACCCCGTTGCCGCCGAGGACGTCCCGGATCAGGCCGTCCTTGTCGAAGGCCATGCAGACCGCGCGCCTGAGCTCCCGGTGCCGCGTGAGGAAATTATCGCGCGTGAAGTTGACCACCAGCCCGTAGCAATAGCGCGAGGTGTAGTGCCGGGACGCGCCGTCGAAGCCCCTCGCGGCCAGCTCCCGGCCCTTGGCGGCGGTGAGGTTGTAGGCCAGGTCCAGCTCCCCGTC
This sequence comes from Spirochaetota bacterium, assembly GCA_022709445.1. GTDB lineage: Bacteria > Spirochaetota > Spirochaetia > Treponematales > UBA12059 > JAKLIU01. The sequence goes on from JAKLIU010000145.1 coordinate 3,407, forward strand.
CGCCAGCGCCCGGACCGTGTCCACCGGCGTCCGCGATATTTCCATGGCGTCCAGGAAGGGGCGTCCGTTCACGAAGTGGGGGTTGGCGACCAGCCGGTCGACGCTGCCGTCCCCGCCGGGCAGCAGGCGGAAGGGGCCGGCGGACACGATCCCGTCTCGGTCCAGGGGCACGGAGAAGTGGGCGGGGTCCTCCTTGACCACGGCCGAGTAGCCCAGCGCCAGGAGGCTCAGGAAGTAGTTGAAGGAGCTCTTGAGGGTGATGGCCAGGGCGTGGTCGCCCATGAGCCGTATCCCCCGCACGGAACGCTCCCGGCCGGACATGAACGCGTCGGCGCCTTCGATGATGGCGAACAGGTTGGCGTAGGGGGATTCCAGCGCGGGGTTCATCAGCCGCTCCAGGGAGAACTTCACGTCCCTGGAGCTGACCGGGCTGCCGTCGTGGAAGCGCACGTTGCGCTTCAGGGTGAACTCCCAGGTCCTCCCGTCCGGCTGGAGGAACCAGGTCTCCGCCAGGTAGGGAACGATCCTCCCGTCGCTGGAGTAGCGCAGGAGGCGTATGCAGGTGAAGCTGGTGAGGTGGATCTCCCTGAGCATCCTGGTGCGGGCGGGATCGTAGCCGGTGAGCGCGGACTCCGCCATGCGCAGGATCTTGGGAGGCTCCCGCTCGCCATCCCTGGCGAGCCTGTCGCCATCCCTGGCGAGCCTGTCGCCATCCCCGGCCGGCGTGTCGCCTTCCCTGGCGAGCGCCTCGCAGGCGGAGCGCAGGCCGGGCAGCGCCGAGCCCACGGAGGCGATGTTCCCCTCCTGCTCCCGCATGGTCGCGTCCAGGGCGTCCGCGCCGGCGCCGATCGCCGCCACGCCGTCGGACATCCCGGCGAGCGATTCCCCTATGGCCCGGTCCTCGGACGCCAGTCCCCGGTTCATGCCGAGCATGCCCGCGTTGGTGGAGACCGCGGCGCGGATGGAGCCGTCTATCGCGTCCAGCAGGGAGAAGGCCCGGTCGATGCTGCCCAGGGCGTCCTGCGTCGACCTGATGCCCGCTTCCATCGTGTCCATGATCGCCTGCATGCGCGAGTCAACCCGCGCGGCGTGCTGCACCACCGCCTGCACGCGATCGGCCATGCCCGCGGATATGCGCGAGACCTCGGCCGCGATCACCTTGAAGCCCTTTGCCCGGTCGCCTGCCTTGCTCGCCGTGACTGCGGCGTTGGTGGCGATGAGCCGGTTTTCCACCGCGGTCTCCGCTATCAGGTCCACGCTGCCGGTCACCTCACGGCCGATCTCCAGGATGGACTGCATGCCCCGGTTCCGCTCCCCCAGCCGGTCTATCAGCGACCGCACCTCGGAGACGGCGGTCTTCAGCCCCTCCCGGCCGCGGTCGACCAGGGCGGCCGCGCGGAGGACGGACTCGCCTATGCCCTCCATGCCGCCGCCCATCGCCTCCAGGCAGGGGCCGACCCTGCGGCAATGCCCGATGGCCGTCCGGGAAAGCTCCGACTGGGTCCGGATTTCGGCGGCCATGGACTCGATCTCTCCCCGGAAGCGCCGGTGGACCGCGGCCACGCGGTCCAGGGCCGCGTCGTACTTGTCCGCGGCTATCCCGGGATACCGGAGCGTGCCGGTTCCGCCCAGGGCGGCGCCGGGAACTGTCGTGTCGTGGCCGTGGTCGCTGCGGCCGGCCGGATCCTGCGTGCTCTCGCTCATGACCACACACTAGGCCGGCCCGGGGCGGATGGCAAGCCGGCCCGTTTCAGCCACGGAAGCGTGCTTCCTTGACGGAAGCGTACCATCCGTGCTTCCTTGGGGTTCCGATGAAGAATCCCGAAACGACCGTGGCCAAGCTGGTCGAGGTGGCCATGCGGCGCTTCGGCATGGTGGCCGAGGGCGACAGGATCCTGGTCGCCGTGTCGGGCGGCAAGGATTCCACCACCCTCGCGCACGACCTGGCCATGAAGCGGCGCTGGTGGCCGGTGAAGTACGAGCTGCGAGCGGTGCACATAGCCACGGACCTGGGCTCGGGCTGGAACGGCGCCGCCCTCGAGCCGCTCTTCGAATCCTGGGGCCTGCCCTGCGATACCGTCAACGTGCCCGTGATCGGCCGGCTCAAACCGGGACGCTCCGTGAACTGCTACTGGTGCTCCACCCAGCGGAGGACCGAGCTCCTGCGCTACGCCGAGCGGGAGGGCTTCAACAAGATCGCCCTCGGTCACCACCTGGACGACATCGTGG
>JAKLIU010000146.1 GCA_022709445.1 Spirochaetota bacterium
CGTCACCACCCGCGGCATGAAGGAGGCGGAAATGGGCCAGATCGCCGGCTTCATCATGGACGTGCTCAAGTCCAAGGGCGACCCGGCCGCGATAGCCCGGGTCAAGACCGGCGTGCGCGCCCTGACCGCGCGTTTCGGCCTGCCCGCGGACCTCTGAGCGGCCGCTCGCCCCGGACCGGCCGTCCGCCCGATGGCGGCCGGCCGGCCCGGGCCAGATTGACAACCCACGGGGGCGCCCCTATACTTCAGTGGACTGCAAGCCGCCATCCCGCGTCAACGCGCGCTGGCGAGCGAGTTACAACGGGAGAACGGTAGCGGCATGGATAGTCCTCTCCAGCTCACCTTCGTAAATTTCAAGAAAGACTCGTATATAATAGTAGAGGGCAAGCAGAACGCCGACCGGTTCTACATCATCAAGGCGGGCAAGGTCCGCATTTCCAAGGAAGTGGAGGTGGTGGAGGAAGAGGGCGGCAACATATACGCGCCCGGCGACTTCTTCGGGGTCGTCTCCACCATGTCCAGCCACAGCCACATAGAGACGGCCCAGGCCATCACGGACGTCACCCTGATCAGCGTGCAGAAAGACCAGTACGGCATGCTGATAGAGAAGAACACCCCGGTGGCCATGAAGATCATCATGGGCTTCTCCCGCCGCATGCGCTACCTGGACGAGGCCCTGACCCGCCTGACCCTCAAGAACACGGCGGAAGCCGACCCGTCCCACCTCTTCCGCGTGGCCGAGTACTACGCCAAGCAGAGCCAGTTCAACCAGGCCTACTATTCCTACTACCAGTACCTCAAGTTCTGCCCCGCCGGCCAGCACGCGGCCGTGGCCAGGGAGCGGATGGCCAAGATCAAGCAGTTCTCCAAGGCCGTCTACCTGGACGGGTCCACGGAGGAATTCAACCGCTTCTACCCCAAGGACACCATGGTGTTCAGCGAGGGCATGCCGGGCTCCGAGCTCTACATCATCCAGAAGGGCACCGTCAAGATCACCAAGATCGTGGACAACACCGAGGTGCTCCTGGCCGTCCTCAAGCCGGGGGACATCTTCGGCGAGATGGCCCTCCTGGAGAACAAGCCCCGTTCGGCCAGCGCCATAGCCTACGAGGACGCCTACCTCCTGGCGGTGAACAAGGCCAACTTCGAGCGCATGGTGCAGGCCCAGCCCCAGATAGTCACGCGCCTGACCCAGCTCCTCGCGGAGCGCATCTGGTTCATCTACAAGCAGCTGGCCAACACCCTGATCACCGATCCCCTGGGGCGCATGTACGACGCCCTGCACATGCAGCTGGAGAAGAACCGCGTCCCCATGCGCAACGGCGCCCCGTACACCTTCGACTTCGGGCCCAAGGAGCTGGTCAACCTGGTCGGCCTGCCCATAGGCGAGGGCAACATGGTGGCCCAGCAGCTCCTGTCCAACAAGATGTTCAGGATCATAGACAACAAGATCACCGTCCAGGACATGAACGAGATAGTCAAGCAGGCGGAGTACTACCGCAAGATGCAGAAGATAGAGCGCGCCAGGAAAGAAGCCCAGGCCGCCCGCATGTAGCGCATGCACGCGCCGGAATCCCTCTCCCCCTTCGCCCACGCAGTCTCGGCCTCCCTGGCCGCCCGCGGCCTGTCCGAGCACGGTTTCATCGGCGCGGCCGAGCTGGGCGCGGCGACGTCGCGCGTGGACGCGTCCGTGGCCGCCGCGTACGGGCTCGTACAGGCGCGCGGGGCCGTCATCGCGGCCCTGCCGTACCGCGCCGGGCCGGACGACGCGGCGGGGGCGGGCGGACCCGCTCCGTACGCCCGGGTGGCTCCCTTCGCCTCCGCCAACCGTTACGCGACCCTGGTCAGGCTCCTCAAGGAGGCCGCGGAGTCCGCCGGGCTCCCCCGCCATGCTTTCAGGATATTCGTGAACTCCCGCCTGCCGGAGAAGCCCCTGGCCGTCCTGGCCGGGCTTGGCTTCATCGGGCGCTCGAGCCTGCTCGTGGAGCGCGAGTGGGGAACGTCCTGCCTGCTGGGCGGCATGCTCCTGCCGGAGGATCCCTTCGGCGGCAGGGGCGGCCGGCCCCCCGAGCCCGGCGCCCTGGAACCGGGCGTTGGCTGCGGATCCTGCAGGGCCTGCGCGGACGCCTGCCCTACGGGCGCCATAGCCGCGCCGGGCTCAGGCCGCGCCGGCCTGGACCGGCTTGCCTGCATCCAGCACTGGACCACGGAACCGGACCCGGTGCCGGCGCGGGTGACCGCGGCCTGGGGCGATACGCTCTACGGCTGCGACGCCTGCGTCCGAGCCTGCCCGTTTTCCGCCGGGGTGCGCGACGCCCCCGACCCGGTCTCGCCGGCCGAGACCGGGCCCGGCTCCCTGCTGTCCATCCCGTGGCTGACCGGCGCATCCGACGGGGAGTTGCGCGAACGCTTCAGGGGGACCGCGCTGGGCATGAAGCGCTTCTCGCCGGCGCTCTGGCGCCGCAACGCGCGGCTCGCCGGGAAATGAAACGGGCGGCCCCTCGGGTCGCCCGCCTCTTCCATCTTCGATATCCTCGGAGCCGCTCTCAACCGCCCGCGCCCGGCTCTTCCCGGTCGCCGGCCGCCGGTCCGGGCGTCATGCCGGCCGCCGTCCGGTCCGGCCCGCAGCCGTCGGCCGTGAAGGCGGGGCGTTTCCCCCTGTCCTTCCCGTGCCCGCCGCCGTTCCCGCCGTAACCGGGCTTGATCAGGATGTGGGAGAGTATGACCAGGCCCCAGGCCTGCCAATACGAAATCTCCTTGAGCCCGAACAGTTCCGGCATGAGCCAGTTCCACAGCAGCTTGACCACCAGGCCGAACGCGAAGCCGAAGAGCGCGGCCAGCGCCAGGCCCCCGACCACCATGGCCGCGATCTTGGCGATCTTGGCGGCCAGGCTTTCGCCTTTCTTGAAGAATGCCATCGTGTCACTCCTTCCGATGGGACGACAGGTCGGACCTGATCCTCGCCAGGGCGTAACGCTTGCGCGATGCCAGGGTGTCCGCGGGTATGCCGGTTCGTTCCGACAGCGAACGGAAGCTCTCGCCGCCGAGGGTCTGCGCCTCGATCACCAGGCGCTGCCCTTCCGGCAGGGCCCGTATCGACGCGTCCAGCGCGGCCAGCAGCCGCTCCCGGTCCATGCGGTCGGCGTGGTCCCAGCCGGCGTCCGCCACGATATCGTCCAGCTCCGGCGGGTCCGGCTCCAGGTGGCGCCTCTTCCGCGCGGCCGAGCGCCAGTGGTCCCGCAGCGCGTTGGCCGCCACGCGCCACAGCCAGCCGGCCAGGTCGCGCACCGGTTCCAGCGCGTCCAGGTTGGAGAAGGCGCGCGCGAAGACATCCTGCAGGATGTCCTCGGCGTCCTCCTCGCCCGCGTGCGCGGCCAGCCATGAGCGCAGCCGGTCGCCCTGTTCCTCGTAGGCCCCTGAGAGCCTGTCCGTTCCGTTCGTTCCCATCGCCGGTACAGACGATCCCGCGGCGGGTTTTGTCTGCTGAATCGCGCGGCCGGGCCTAGATGTTGACGTCGGTGCGGCGGCGCCTGGGTTCATCCCCGGCGGGGAAGAGCAGGCCGAAGGCATCCATGGCTATCTGGAGCTCCTCGTTGGTCGGGATGACCAGGACGCTGGTGGGCGAGTAGTCGTGGGACACGAGGCCCTCCGAGCTGCCGTCCTCCAGGTTGCGCGAGTAGTCCATCATGATGCCTATGTTCTCCAGGCGGTGGCAGATGCGCTCGCGCATGCGCGCCCCGTGCTGGCCTATGCCGCCGGTGAAGACCAGCGCGTCCACCTTGACCAGCTCCGCCATGTACGCGCCGATGTACTTGCGCACGCGGTGGGCGTACACGTCCAGGGCCTCCGAGGCGTTGCGGATGCCCTTCTCGGCCGCGGCCTCCAGGTCGCGCAGGTCGTTGGAGATGCCGGAGAGTCCGAGGAGCCCGCTCTTCTTGTTCATCATGGCGGACAGTTCCTTCATGGACATGCCGCGGTCGGCCAGGTAGCTGAGTATGGCCGGGTCGAAGTCCCCCGAACGGGTGCCCATCATGAGCCCTTCCAGCGGGGTGAAGCCCATGGACGTGTCGATGGACCTGCCGCCCTCGATGGCCGTGATGGACGCGCCGTTGCCCAGGTGGCAGGTGATCAGGTTGGTGTTCTCCGGCTTGCGTCCCAGGAGCTCCAGGGCGCGCCCGGCCACGAAGCGGTGGCTGGTGCCGTGGAATCCGTAGCGCCTGATCCGGTACCTGTCGTACAGCTCCCTCGGGAGGCCGTAGAGGTAGGCGGTCGGCGGCATGGTCTGGTGGAAGGCCGTGTCGAAGACCGCCACCTGCGGGAGCCCGGGCAGGAGGCGCTCGGCCTCGCGTATGCCGGTGAGGTTGGCCGGGTTGTGCAGGGGAGCCAGCTCGATGTTGGCCTCGATGGCGGCGGCCACCTCCGCGTCGATGCGGACGGAGCTGGAGAACTTCTCGCCGCCGTGCACGATGCGGTGCCCGATCGCGTCCAGCTCCGACAGGCTCCCGAGTATGCCCGAGTCCGGGTCGCAGAGGCACGTGGTCACGCAGGCCATGGCGGCGGCGTGGTCCGGGAAGGGTTCCTCGCGCTTGATGGAGCCGCGGGAGGAACTCTGCGCCAGGGTGCCCGTGCTCTCGCCGATGCGCTCCACCGCGCCGCGGCCCAGGCTCTGCCTGCGCGGCATGAGGAAGACCTCGTACTTGAGCGACGAGCTGCCGGAGTTGAGGACCAGGATGCGCTTCTCTTCGGGTTCCCTGTGCATGGACTGCCTTCCTTCTGGTGTGGTGCGTCCCAGTATACGCCCGTCCCGCGCATCCTGTCATCCGCCGGCGTTTTCCGCTATACTGCGGCGCATGAAAGACTTCCGGGAATTCGTCCTCAAGACCGTGGGCCTGCGCTTCCGCGGCGCCGACATGAAGCTGGACCTGTCGCACGCCCTGTTCAGCTCCAACGACGTGGACGCCGGTTCCAGGCTGCTCCTCAAGGCCGTGGCCAGGGAGGCGGATGCCGCTTCGGTGGGCACGCTCATCGACATAGGCTCGGGGACCGGGGTCCTGGGCATCGCCTGCGCCCTGGGCTACCCCGGGGCGGTCGCCAGCTTCCGCGACCGGGACGCCCTGGCCTGCGCCTTCACCGAGCGCAACGCCAGGCGCAACAAGGTAACGCCGGCCGCGGTGGAGCACGCCCTGTTCCTGGACGGCCTCGGCGGCCGTGAGTTCGACCTGGTCCTCTGCAATGTGCCCGCCAAGGCGGGTCCCCCGGTCCTGGACCGCTTCTTCCTCGACCTGCCCCGCATCGTCAGCCCCCGCGGCCTCGGGGCCGTCGTCGTGGTGAACACCATAGCGGACGCCGCGCTGGCATCACTCCGGTCCGCCCTGCCAGGGGACGGCGCGGTGCGGCTGGCGGAGCGCGGGGCCGGCCACAGCGTCTACCTGTTCGGGCGCGGGGACTGCCCGGCGTACGAGCCTCCAGCCGACCCGCACGCCGTCTACGAGCGCACTTCGGTCCAGCGCCTCTTCGAGCCGGGCCGGTACCGCCATGCCGGCTACTGGGGCCTGCCGGAGTTCGACACCGCCTCCTACGCGACGGACCTGGCCATGGAA
>JAKLIU010000147.1 GCA_022709445.1 Spirochaetota bacterium
TCCCCGGATCGGCGCGGGCGATGATGCCTTCAGGCCCCAGGTAGATCTGCTCCACGTCAGCCGGATAACCGACCATGGTGAAGACGACCCTGGCCCCAGCGACGGCCGCGGCGGGGGAATCGGCCCATGCGGCGCCGGCAGCCAGGAGATCCGCGGCCTTCTCCCTGGTCCTGTTGTAGACGGTCGCCGTCGCACCGGCCTTGATGAGATGCCCGGCCATGCTCTTGCCCATGACGCCGGTGCCTATGAACGCTATCCTGCTGCCCCTGACTTCCATCATCGTTCTCCGTATCAAGCGAATTTGTAGCCAAAGCGCCGGAGCATCGCCTTGCGATCGTTCCGGCCATCGTCGTCCTCGACGCCCTTGGGCGAGAACCCGTCCACCACGCCGACTATGCCCGCGCCCTGTCCGGTGCGGACCACCAGGATCTGGAGCGGGTTGGCCGTGGCGCAGAAGATCCTGCAGACTTCCTGGCAGGACTTGATGCGGTCGAGCACGTTGATGGGATAGCAGCCAGGTCCCAGGACCAGGTAGAAGCTGTGTCCCGCTCCCGTGGCGAGCGCGCAGCGCCTGGCGTCCTCGATCAGGGCGGGATCGTTGCCCTCGGTGCGCACCAGGCAGGGACCGGAGGCCTCGTTGAAGGCCAGCCCGAACCTTGCGCCCGGCACGGTCGTCGCCATGATCTCGGCGATGTCTTCCACCGTCTTTATGAAGTGGGACTGGCCCACCACGATATTCGCGTCCCGCGCCCACGAGAGGGGCACTACGTCCACCGTTGCGTCCACGGCTGCCTCCGACACGGCAGTGTACCCTTTGAAGCGTGCCGGCGCAAGCACGACGAGGTTTTTGCTGAATTTACATTCAACTATCTTGCTTTGTTTTTCCGAGGGTGTCATATTACACATCGACTGTATAGATCGTAAACAATCCGCAGGAGCCACACCATGGCAGACATCATGAAAACCAGGATACTCGAGGCCGCCGCCGCCCTCTTGAAAACCGTCGGTCAGGAAGGCCTGACCATGGAAGCCGCGGCGGATTTGGCGGGAGTATCCAGGAAAACCATCTACAACCATTTTGCCAACCGCTACGCCCTGGTGGACGAGGCAGCCGCCGCCTGGGTCGACCGCACCCTGTCCCGGCTCCGCGAGATTGCCGAAGACCAGAGCCTGAACATGGCGGCCAGGTTCAAGGCCGTGGTCGAGCGGGGATTCGCGGAGATGCACGCCGGGGGCAGGCTGATGCGGCGGACGGAACATGTCCCGGGCACGGGGGCCTCCATGCTCGCCAGGCTGGAGATGGGGCGCAGATTGCGCGCATTTATAGAAGAAATCCTGCACGAGGCGCATGAGGCCGGCTACCTGAAGGCTGAATTCGAGCCGCGACGGCTGGCGGGCGTGATCCTCAACGTGATCGAGGGCCTGATGCTGTCGGATGATCCGGAAGACCTGTCGTTTTCCAAGATCGATATCCTCAAGGATTCGCTCCGCGCGATCCTCGGGGGCGTCCTGAGCGAGATCGGCTCGGCCGCGCTCCGCGACTCCCCCATCTTTTCGTAAGGAAATTCCCATGAACAAACGACAGTTTTCCATCGCCAGGCACGCCCGATGGCTGGTTCCGGTGGCGCTCATCTCCGGCGCGCTGGCCTTCAAAAGCTTCGTCGACTCCAAGGTCGCGATTGCCGAGGAAGCCCCGCCCATCCCGGTCAGGACGATGAAACCGGTGCGGGGGGACCTGGTCAGGACCCTCGCCCTGAACGCACACGTGGAATCGGAGAGCATGGTCACCGTCCTGCCCCTGGTCTCCGGCATCCTGCAGGAACTCTACGTCGAGGTGGGCGAGCCGGTCCGCAAGGACCAGGTGATAGCCCGCATCGACGCGTCGCGCTTCACCCTCCAGCTGCAGCAGGCCGAGGCGGCCTACCTATCCGCCAAGTCCAGCTACGAACGCATCGGGCAGCTCTACCGCTCGGGCGCCACCACGCAGCAGAACTACGACCAGGCCAAGGCCCAGTACGACGCCTACGCCTCCCAATACGAGCTCGCGCGCCTCCAGCTGGACTACGCCAGCGTGAAGAGCCCCGTGAACGGGGTCATCCTGGTCAAGCACCTGTCCGTGGGTTCCATAGCGGCGCCCGAACGGCCACTGGTCACCATAGGCGACCTGGGCAACCTGGTGGTGCGCGCCAAGATCCCCGAACGCCACTACAGGGCCTTCACGGCCGCCAGGACCACCATGCCCATCTCCATCGTCGGGCCGGCCGGGGACCGCTACCGGGGCGCCATCATCAGCATCGCGCCCTTCGTGTCGGCCGAGACCAAGAATTTCGAGACGGTCATAGCCATCGAGGGCGGGTCGGAGGCCCTGCGGCCCGGCATGTTCGTGGAGCTGGAGTTCGAGCTGGAACGCTGGGACGGCGCGCTCAGCCTGCCCTTCTCGGCCCTGTCCGGTTCCACGCTCTGGTACCTGGACGGCGGCGTCGCCCGTTCCATGCAGTTCACGCCCGCTGGCCAATCCGGGGACGACTTCCTGGTACCGGAAGAATACGCGGACCGCGAGTTCCTGGTGGAAGGCCAGTACTTCGTGAGGGACGGCTCGCCGGTCAAGTCGCTGAATGCCGCCGACGGGGGGACCACCCCATGAAGCTGGCGGAATTCTCCATCAAGCACCCGGCCATCGTGGCCATGCTGCTCATCGTCACGGTGGTCTTCGGCGTGATGGCTGCCGTGTCGCTCAACGCGGAGATGATCCCGCCGGTGGGCCTGCCCTCCGCGCGCATCGTCACCGTCTACCCGGGCGCTGCGGCGTCGGACATAGAGCGGGACATATCGCGCAAGATCGAGAACGAGATGTCCACCCTGGCGGGCGTATCGGAACTCAGCTCCACCAGCGCGGATTCCTACTCCGTGGTAAGCATGGAGTTCCGCGACGGCGCGGACGTCCAGGAAAAGCTCCCGCAGATACGCGAACTGCTGAACGGGATACGGTCGCAGCTGCCCGACGGCATCGAGGGCGAACCGGTCATCTACGTCACGGACGCGGCCGCCTTCCTGCCCATCTTCTCCGTGATGATATCCAGCGACATGGACCCCGTCGCGCTCACCGAATACCTCGAGGACAACGTCTCGCCCGCCATCGCACGGATAGCCGGCGTTTCCAAGATCAACCTGGTGGGCGGGTCCCGGAAGGAAGCCAGGATCGTCCTGGACACGCGGGAACTGGCGGCGCGCGGCATATCCGCCCTGTCCATCTACGAGGCCCTGCGCTACAACAACCTGACCGTGCCAGCGGGCAACGCCACCTTCCAGGCCCGCGAGATGTCCTTCACGGCATCGGGCGCGTTTTCCGACGCGCGCGAACTGGAGAACATGACCATAGGCTTCGGCGACGGCTCCTACATCTACCTGAGCGACGTGGCAGACATCCTCATCGCCCCCGAACCCCGGGAGATCCTGGTGCGCTCGTCCGGCCGGGACTACATCATGCTGGACGTGCTCAAGCGCTCGGAAGGAAACACCGTCACGATAGTCAGGGAGGCTCGCGAGGCCCTGGACGCGATACGAGCGGAAACCCGCGGGGCGGTCGACTACGCCGTCATTTCCGACCAGAGCGAGACCACCGTCCGCTCGCTCCTGACCGTGACCCAGGCGGGCGTCACCGGCCTGCTCCTGACCGTGCTGGTCATCCTGTTCGTGCTCCACGACCTGCGCGCGACCCTGATCATCTCGCTGTCCATACCGCTGTCCTTCCTGTTCGCGTTCCTGGGCCTCAAGCTGCTGGGCAGATCCATGAATCTCCTGTCCCTGGCGGGCCTGACCGTGGGCATAGGCATGGTGGTGGACAACTCCATCGTGGTGCTGGAGAACATACATAAGCACTTCAAGAAGACGGGCGACAAGCGGCAGGCCTCCTTCAAGGGAACCGACGAGGTGGGCGGGTCCGTGCTCGCTTCGACCCTGACCTCGGTATGCGTGTTCATACCGCTGCTCTTCCTGTCGGGCATGATCGGCATCATCATGAACGACCTGTCGCTCTCCATCATCTTCTCGCTGAGCGCCTCGGCCATCGTCGCGCTCGTGGTGGTGCCCTGGCTCTCCTCGCTCATCCTCAAGCCAGCCGACCATATCAGGCGGCCGGCCGCCCTCCTGAAGCTCGAAGCGGGCATCGACAGGGGCTTTGACCGACTGGAGAGAGCCTACCGGCGCATCCTGGGAGCCGCGCTCAACAACAAGCGGTTCACCCTCGCCCTCGCCGTGTCCATCCTGGTCGCCAGCCTGCTCCTCATGACAGTGCTCAAGATCAGCTTCATCCCGCCCACGGACACCGGCGAATTCGAGATACACCTGGAGACCCCGGCCGGATATTCGCTGGACGCCACCAGGGACAAGATCGATGAGGTGGAAGCCCTGGTCTCCGCCCTGGTGCCGGAAATAGAGACCGCGGTCTGGTATGTCGGATCGTCCAGCTCCATAGCCATCACCTCGTCGTCCAACCATGCCTTCGCGCGCATTCGGCTGGTGCCGGACAAGGACCGCGAGCGCCGGGTGCAGGAAATCCTGCCCCTGGTGCAGGACGCGCTGGCCTCATCGGTCCCCGACTGCGACGCCACCGTGCTCAACGGCGGCTTTGACGCGCTCCTGGCGCTGGGCACCGGGGGACAGGGCTTCCAGATGGAGATCTACGGCACGGACGTGCGGGACGTGGCCGCCACCGCGGAGATGGCCCGGGAAATACTGTCCCGGGACCCCGACGTCTTCAAGACCGAAATCTCCGCGCGCATGGACGACGAGCAGCTCTACGCCAAGCTCAGCCAGACCTACATGGGCACCCTGGGCGTCACCCCCTACGAGGCCGGCGTGACCAGCCGCATACTCTTCGGCGGCATGTCGGCAGGCACCCTGCGCGAGGGCGAGGAGGACCTGCCCATCCGGGTCACGTCGACCATCGCGGAGAGCGAGGTGGACGACGACCTGCTCAACGACATAGCGCTGCGCACCCGGGACGGCCGGCTGGTCACCTTCGCCGCCTTTTCCACCATCGAGGCGCGCCAGACCCTCTCCCAGGTGGATCGCAAGGACCGGAACTTCTCGCTTGAAGTGCGCGGCTACCTGCGGGGCGACGACCAGTCAGGCGTCAAGTCGCGCATGGCCGCCGCCATGGCCGCCCTGGAACTGCCCTACAGCGTCAAGTACCGCACGGTCGGCACCAGCAAGCTGATCGAGGACTCCCTGTCCAGCATGCTCCTCATGCTGGCTATCAGCGTGTTCCTGGTCTACACGGTCATGGTGATCCAGTTCGAGCGCTTCCGCCAGCCGCTGATCATCATGGCGTCCATCCCCTTCTGCCTGATAGGCGTGGTGCTGGGCCTTTACCTCTTCGATTCGTCCATCTCGATCCTAGCCATGCTCGCCGTCATCACGCTGGGCGGCACGGTGGTGAACAACGCCATCGTACTCGTCGACCTGGTCAATCGCCTGCGCGCCGAGGGCCACGGCCTGCACGAGTCGCTCGTCGAGGCCGCGCGCCACCGCTTCCGACCGATCCTCATGACGACGCTCACGACCGCGTGCGGCCTCATCCCGATGGCGCTGG
>JAKLIU010000148.1 GCA_022709445.1 Spirochaetota bacterium
GTCGGCCCTACGCCGGCATGGAGCTGCTCTTCGAGGTCCGGCCCTCCTCCGCCTACCATGTCCGGGCCGACGCTGCGCCTTCGGTCGTGCTGGTCGCCGGCGTCCTGGCCTCCGTCCTCCTGGGCCTGTACCTGGGTTCGGTCCTGCGAGACGCCTCGCGCGCGCGCCTGGCCGCGGATTCCGCCAGCCGGGAGTTCGAGCGCTTCTTCGAAACCAGCCTGGACCTGTTCGCCATGGCCACGCGCGACGGCCGGTTCCTGCGGCTCAACGGGCGCTGGGAGGCCAGCCTCGGATATCCGGCCAGGACCCTGGCCGGCTCGAGGATCCTGGACCTGGTGCACCCTGACGACCGCGAAGCCGCCGGCCCTGCCCTGTCTCCCGGAGACTCGGCGGCGGATGCGGCCATGGCTGCCCCGGGAGTTCCCGCCCGCTTCAGGACGGCCGGGGGCACCTGGCGGCTCCTGGAACTGCGGGCGGCCGCCTCCCCGGACGGCGGCAACGTCCACCTGGCCGCCCGCGACGTCACCGAACGCGTCGCGCTGCAGGAATCGATCAGCCGCTCGCTGGGGGAGAAGGACGCCCTGCTCAAGGAAGTCCACCACCGGGTCAAGAACAACCTGCAGATCATATCCAGCATGCTGAACCTGCAGACCCTCAAGGGGGATGACGCTTCCTTCGCGGACGCGATCGGCGAGGCCCAGGGGCGCATACGGACCATGGCGCTCATCCATGAGCAGCTGTACGATCGGGGGGAGTTCGCGGAGCTGGATTTCGGCCGCTACGCAGACGAGCTGGCAAGGTCACTGGTGCAGGATTTCTCGCGGGTGCCGGTATCGCTCTCGGTGGACGTGCGCGGGGTCCGGCTGGACCTGGGAGCGGCCATTCCCTGCGGGCTGGCGCTCAACGAGCTGGTCACCAACGCGCTCAAGCACGGATGCGTGGAAGGCCGGCCCTGCCGCATAGGCGTGAGCGCCAGGATGGCCGGGGACTGGTGCGTCCTGCGGGTGGAGGACGACGGACCCGGCCTGCCGGAGGGCGTCCTGGACAGGCTCGATCCCTCCCGCAGCCTGGGCCTCACGCTGGTCCAGGCCATGGCCGACCAGCTGGGCGGGACCGTGTCCGCGATCCCGGCTACGGGGGCGGTCCTGGAGCTGCGCTTCCCTGCCGCGGCCCGCGACGACGCGGACCCGCTGGTCACCGGCGGCCCGGAACCGGCTTGAGCGCGGGACGCCTGGCGGAGGCGGCCCGGCCGGGCTGCGGGATCGCGGCGCTCATGCCTCGCCGGACGAGTTGAGTATCGTGTTGATGAACGTGACCAGCACCTGGAGCGCGCTGTCGTTGGCTCCGCCCTCGGGTATGATGATGTCGGCGTGCTGCTTGGTCGGCTCGATGAACTGGAAGTGGCCCGGGCGGACCACGTTCAGGTACTGCTCGATCACCGAGTCCACCGTGCGTCCGCGCTCCTTGATGTCGCGCGACAGCCGGCGTATGAACCTGATGTCGTCCGGGGTGTCCACGAAGATCTTCAGGTCAATCAGGTCCCTCACCCGCTGGTTGGTGAACACCATGATGCCCTCGAAGATGATCAGCTTGCGCGGGGCCACCAAAATGGTCTCCTCCGCGCGCCGATGGTGCACGAAATCGTAGGTGGGCATCTCCACCGGCTCCATCCGCTTCAGGCTGGACAGCTGCTCCCACAGGAGGTCGTTGTCGAAGGCCTCCGGATGGTCGAAGTTGAACGCCGTGATGTTCGCGTTGGAGATGTACTCCGCGGACTTGTAGTAATTGTCCTGGGGGATGAACACGAAATCCGACACCAGCTCGGATATCTTCCTGACGATCGTGGTCTTGCCCGATCCCGATCCGCCGCAGATCCCGATGATCTTTGCTTCTGCCATGGGCAGGAGCATACCACGATGCCCTCGGCCTGTGAACGCCCGGCCGTGGGGGACCGGGCGCCGTTCGCCAACCGCGTGGATCGGGGTCGGGGATCTGCGGTCAGCCGAGGTTCCAGCGGTCCATCGAAACGCGTTCCCCGAAGGGCTTGCGCTCCCTTGCCGAGGATTCGGACTCTTTCTGCCAGGGAGCCAGCAGGCCGTCGTCGCCCGCTTCCGCGCTGCCCCTCCAGGCCACCACCACCAGGGTGATGAGCACGTGGTCCTTGGGTATGCCCAGGGCGGCTTTGGCCTTCTTGGGGTTGTAGCCGGCGATGGGGTGGGCTACGAGCCCCTCGGCCGTCGCCTGGATGACCATGTTCATGGTGCAGAGGCCGGCGTCGAACAGGGCGTAGTCCCTGCCGTCGTCCAGCCTGCAGTCGTCGCTCTCCCGAACGGCCACGGCGACGATCAGCGGTGCCCGCGTGGCCCAGGCGTTGCCTTCGGAGAGCGCCGCCCTGAGAGCGACCAAGGCGGTCCCGGTGGCCGCGACGAGCCGCCAGGGCTGGTTGTTGTAGCAGGACGGTGCGAGGGTTCCGGCCTCCAGGATCCGCCGCACGGCATCCTCGGGTACCGGACGCTCGGAAAGGATCCGGTATGCCCTTCTTTCCGATATTTCCTTCATCAGTTCCATCATGACTCCTTTTCGGTGCCGCCGTGCCGGCGGAACACCCTGCGGAACATCCGGTGACATTACCGGGAGATAGTATCAAGACATGTAATCAGTCAGGGGTTGCCGGGAACACTCCACGATACTATCGGGACATGTTCTTCCGGATCATGGACCGGGAACCCCAGGCCGCGAAGCCCCCGTCCGGTCAAGCCGGCCGGGTCACAGCTCCCCCAGGCGCCGCTCGGCCTCGTCGATCACCTCGTCGGGGGTCGAGGCGCCGGCCGTCAGCCCGACCCGCCCGTAGCGGCCGACCTCCGCCGGGATCTCGTCCGCCGACTCGACGTGCCAGGCGGGCTTGCCCAGGGATCGGGCGTACTCGACCAGCCTGCGCGTGTTGGCGGAGTTCCTCCCCCCCACCACCACGATGGCGTCCACGCGGACGCAGAGCCTGGCAAGGGCGGCCCGGCGGTCCCTGGTCGCGCCGCAGATCCCTCCCCGGTCGATCAGTTCCGGGAACCTGGCCGCCAGCACGGCCCTGATGGCCTCGTACTCTTCCTCCGACATGGTGGTCTGGGCGACGAGGGCGACCGCTCCCCGGGCTTCCACCAGCGCGGCCTCGGCGGGCGTGGACACGATGACCGAACCTGGCGCGTGCGCGGCCACGCCGAGGGTCTCCCCGTGCCCGTGATCGCCGGCGATGACCACGGTGCAGCCTTTCCTGGCGTAATCCGCCGCAGCCCGCTGGTTGGCCGCCACCTTGGGGCAGGTGGCGTCCACGACCCTGGCCCCGGAGGCACGGAGGTTCTCCAGGGTCGCGGGAGTGGTCCCGTGCGACCTGATGACCACCACGGATCCGCTCGGCGCGCCCGTGCCGTCCATGGAAGGCAGTTCGCGGGCGCCCAGCTCGGCCAGCCGGGCGGAAACCCGCGGGTTGTGCACGATCTGCCCCAGTATGAACACCGGCGAGCCCGGATTGCCCCCGGCCGCGTCTTCCGCAGCCCGCACCGCCATGCGCACCCCGGGGCAGAATCCCAGGGTATCCGCGCGAATTATCGTCATGCATCCAGTATACTGAAAAGTGCGGCTCCCGGCTCCGGGCGCCGCGAGGAGGATGCCGGATGAAGACCACGCTGTCCCTGTTCCTGGCGCTCGCCCTGGCCGCGGCCCCCGCCTTCGCGGACGAGTACGCGCTGGAAGCGCTCCCGGCGAGCGCCGAAGAGTTCATCGCGTTGCGCGACAGGCTCGCGCTCACGCCGGAGGGCGGGGCCGTGGCCATGCTCGCCGCCCTCATGACCCTGCCGGAAAACCGGGAGCTGGGCCTGGTGTTCCTGACGCTTGCGCTGGACCAGTCCAACCTCTCCGCCGGGAACGTCTACAAGGGATACAAGCCCGGTTCCGGGGCCATGTTCCACATAGACCGGCTCCTGGAGCCCTCGCGGGCGCGCGCGCCGTACTCGTACGTGCTGGGCACGGATCCGGCGGACGGGTACGCCGCGGCGGCGCCGTACCGATTCGGCATATCGCGGAACCAGTACTCGGTGATCGACGAGAGGACCGTCAAGGTGTTCGTCGCCTGCTCGGGGGCGGCCTCTGCCCGGCCCATGACGCTCAGGCGGAACGACAAGGGAATCTGGAAGGCGCTCGAGTTCTCGTCGTTCTCCCTGGACGTGGCCGTTCCGCCGCCCACGGACGACCTCTGACGGGCCGGCGGCGTGCCCGCACCCGATTGCCGGTCCCGGTCCCGATGCGCTACAATCCCGTCTCACCCCGGATCGTCCGCGGCGCCCCCGCGTCGCCTGAAGTTCTCTTAAAAGGAAGGTTTCCATGAGCAAGAAGACCATCGTCGTGGCCCTCGGCGGCAATGCCCTCATAGAGGAAGGCACCAAGGGCACCATCGAGGAGCAGTTCGAGAATACCCGCAAGAGCATGGCGGCCATCGTGGGACTGATCAAGGAAGGCCACCACGTCGTCCTGTCCCACGGCAACGGCCCGCAGGCCGGGGTGCACCTGGTGCGCAACGAGGTCGGCTCGTCCCACGGCGCGGCCCCGTCCCCCCTCAACGTGATCGTGGCGGACACCCAGGGCTCCATCGGCTACATGATCCAGCAGTCACTCATGAACGCCCTGATCAAGGCCGGCGTCAAGAAGGACGTGGTGACCGTGGTCACCCAGGTGGTCGTCGACAAGGACGATCCCTCCATGAAGAACCCGACCAAGTACGTGGGCCTGTACTTCAAGGAAGCCGAGCTCGAGGCCTGCAGGGCCAAGGGCTGGGTGATGAAGGAAGATCCGGGCCGGGGATACCGCCGCGTGGTCGCCAGCCCCATCCCCGTGGACGTGGTGGAGAAGGAAACCATCCACGAGCTCCTCAGGAGCGGCAAGGTGGTGATCGCGGTGGGCGGCGGCGGCGTGCCCGTGTGCCGCGCCGCGGACGGCACCCTGGAAGGCGTCGACGCGGTCATCGACAAGGACCGCGCAAGCGCCCTCCTGGCCAGCCAGATCGCCGCGGACGAACTCCTCATACTCACCGGCGTCGACAAGGTGGCCATCAACTTCAAGAAACCCGACATGAAGGTCCTGGATTCCATGACCGTCGCGGAGGCCGAGAAGCACCTGGCCGACGGGCAGTTCCCCAAGGGGTCCATGGGTCCCAAGATCGAGGCCGCCGTCGACTTCATCAAGCTGGGCGGCAAGCTGGTCGTGATCACCAGCCTGGAGAAGGCCCAGGAAGCGGTGGACGGCAAGGCAGGGACCAGGGTCGTCCGCTGATCCCTCGCGGCGGCGGGAACCCGCATGCGGGCACTCTCCCGCCGCCGCCTCCCCCGGGCCGCCGTCGCTCTCGATGCGCCCACGGGGGGGCGACCCGGGGGTCTCCCCGGGGCAAACTTGACGGTACAAGCCCGTTATGGTACCTTGGGGCGCAATCTACCCTCAAAGGATACCGTCTATGAATACCGTTTTTTCCGGCCTGAACCCGCTCCAGGACGCCGCCGCCGCCGCCCCCGCCGCCTCCGGCCAGATGTGGAGCACCGT
>JAKLIU010000149.1 GCA_022709445.1 Spirochaetota bacterium
ATCATGGCGACGGTGGAATCCGGGTACAGTCCCAGGGCCCGGTCGTACGCGTCCAGGGCGCCGCCCCAGTCCTCCGAGTCGCCGGCTTCCTTGGCCTCGAGCATCGCTTGCGCGAAGCCGTCCAGGCGCTCCCCTTCGGTCCCGTCCCATGCGTCCTGGGCCCATGCGGCGGGCGCCGCCAGACACAGGGCCAGGGCCGCGAAGAGTGCCAGCTTGATCGTCATGCGTTTCATGTCAGCGATCCTCCGATTTCCCGTCGCCGGGTAGAATGAAATGCCTGGTCTCAAGGCTTACGGCCGCCGCGGCGTCCTTGGTTTTCCGCGTCATCGCCTTGATATCGGCCACCACGGCGTCCACCGCGGCCACCTCGTCCACGATGACGGACACGCTCCCGAGCACCCGGCCGCTGGCGCCTTCCAGCGTGGCCATGGAGGAGCTGATGACCTTGTTGGTTTCCAGGAGCTCGCGCGACGACGCGCGCACTTCCTGGGTTTTCTCGTTCACGTCGGTGAACGCCTCGAGGATCTGCCTGGAACCCTCGGTCTGTTCCTCCATGGCCCTGCTGATCTCTTCCTGCAGCCTGGTCGCGCCCGCGACCGACCCATAGATGGCCTCGAAGGCCTCTTCCGCGCCCCGGGACGTGCCGCCCACGCTGATGATCAGCTCGGTGGTCGCGTTAAGCTCGGTGGCGATGATCCTGGACTGCTCTCCCGCGGTCTCGGCGAGCGAACGGATCTCGTCGGCAACCACCGAGAAACCCTTGCCCGCGTCCCCGGCGTGGGCCGCCTCGATGGCTGCGTTCATGGCCAGCAGGTTCGTGCGGTCGGCGATGCTCCGGATCGCCTCGTTGGCCTCCAGGAGGATGTCCGAGCGCTCGGTTATCTTCTTGATGCCCTGAACGATCTCCTCGAGCCTGTCCCGCCCGAGGGCCGACGTGGAAGAGAGTCCCTCCATGGCGCCGTTGAGCGCCTTGAGGTTCCTCGTCACCGAGTTGATGTTGCCGATCATCTGCTGGATCGCGGCGGAAGACTCGACTATGCCGGACGACTGGTGCTCGATGCTGTCGGTCAGCCTGAGTATGCGGTCGGCTTCCTCGCCGAGCGCGGCGGCGACGGCGGCCACGCTCGCGCCCTGGGCCTTGCTCTCAATGCTTATGCCTTCCGCGCCGCCGGTGATGGCGGCTGCCGCGGCCTCCGCGCGGGTCGAACCGGCCTCGAGGCCGACGGCGCTCGCGTCGGCCGCGTCGGCCGCGTCCCTGATCCGCTTGACGATCATCCCCATCGCCGAGGCGAACCCGTTGAAGCTGCGCGCCAGGGCGGCCACCTCGTCGTTCCCCTTCACCGGCAATGTCCGGCTGAGGTCGCCGTCGCCGGCCGCGATCTCCGACACGGCCGCGGCCGCATGGCCGATCGGCACCGAAATGGCCCTGCCGAAGCCGTATGCCGCGAGGGCCAACCCGGCGAACGCCCCGAGGGAGACCAGGGCCAGGCGGCGCATGCGCGCGGTCACCGCCACCCGGGCCGATGCTGCGGGCACCAGCAAGGCCAGCGTATAGCCCGTGGTGCCGACCTGTCGCCAGTATGCCAGCGAATCCTTGCCGGACCACGGGTCCGTGAACCGGGTTTCCCCGCCGGGTTCGCCGAGGGCCAGGGCCCCGAAGTCCCTGAGTGCCTCGGCTTCGCTTCCGGAGAGTATGTTCGGCTTCACCTCGACGGCTTTCCCGTCCTGCTGTTCGACCCTCAGGTTGCGCAAGGGATCCGGATGGGACACGTAGTCGCCAGCGGGGCTCAGGAGGAACAGGTAGGCTTCCCCGCCAAGGCTTCCCGACACCAGGTCCGCCATGGACCGGAGCTCTTCCTCCAGGCTTTCGAGCGTCACCGCGCCGCCGACCATCCCGACAGGGGCGCCCTCGGAGGCTATCGCCGCGCCGATCACGATCTGGCGCGCGCCATTTGACAGCGAAATCACCGGGTCGGGTATGTAGCTGCGCATTGCGCTGCCCGGGTTGGAGCTCACCAATCGCTTGAAATACTCGCGCGAGGCCAGGCTGTTGGGCGGGGAGGCCGGGTTCTTGTCGTCCTTGGTGACCAGGCCGCCGAGGGCGGGGTTTCCAGTGTTGGTGGCGTAGTACGTCCCGTCGCCCCGAATGAGCAGCATTTTCTCGAAGGGCTTGCCGGGCCCGGATTCCATGTCCGCGGCTTTCCTGAATCCAGGCCAGTCCAATGCCGCGGCGGCGGAGGTGTTGGCCGCGTATTCAAGCGCGGCCACCCTAGACGCAAAAAATGAACCCAACTGCTCTTCCGCGGTGTCGAGGCTCAGCTGTGCCACCCTCACGGTGTTGTCCGACGCGTCGTCGATCATGCCGGAACCGATGATGCCGCCTACCAGGCCGAGTGGTATGAGTCCCGCAGCCGCCACTGCCAACCCGATGCGTACTCCAAGCTTCATTGTCGCCCCTCTTTATCCGGACTGTTTCACAACTATTGTCCAATTCATGGGGCGTTTCCAGCTCCAGACTCACAAAAAAACGCTGATTCCCAGCCCGCCGGCGAAGTACCAGGACTGGAAAGCGCGCCACTCGCCCGCCGCGTGGATGCCCAGGGCGAGGGGAAGCTCCGGAAGGTTCCAGTACAGCTCGCCGGCCACCGAGAGCGGCTCCCGAATGCCGAAGGGGGCGCCCACCGGCTCGGTCCGCGCGGCTGCGGACGCGCCGAGGGAGAGCGATCCCAGGGCGCCCATGGGAATGGAGTAGTCGAGGCCCGCCCGCAGGTACGCCCAGGCGAAGAAGCCGGGCACGGCCCAGCGGCCGTCGTCCCAGCCCGGGTAGTAATCCGACGCGGCCAGCTCGGTTGAAACGAACGCGCGTGCGCGGTCCGAGCCGAGCTCGGCCACCAGCCCCGCCCCGGCGCCGTGGTAGCCCGCCCCTCCGTCCCAGGGTGAGGGCCAGCCCGAGACGGCCTCGTCCAGGTAGCTGTCCAGGGCAAAGCGGCCCATGGCGGCGAGCGCGAATCCGGGGCCGTCCAGGATGGCAAGCTTGAAGCTGCCGGCCAGGGAGAAGTGGGACATGGACGGAGTCGTGTCGTAGCCCAGGTAGGGCACGATCATGGCCCGGAAGGCGAACTCCAGGGAATCGCCCAGGGAGATGCGCTCGCCGAACCAGGTGGGCACCCGGGCTCCCATGGAACCCGAGTCGGCGTCCACGAAGGCGTAGCCGCCGGCCGACGCCTCGAGGTAGGCCCCTTCCGGCATGACCCTGGCGTCCGGGGCGAGGATCAGGCCGGAGAATCCTCCATGCAGGGACGATAGCCGGATGGCCCGCAGCCTGGCCAGGCCGAGCTCCAGCGAGGCGGACGTGCCGTCCTCTCCCTCCAGGGTGACCAGGTAGGTTCCCTCCCGGGCGACCCCGCCCGCGTCGGTGCTTCCGTCCCACCGTACGTCGATGTACATGCGGTCTATCGCGACGACTCCCAGGTCCCTGACGACGCTGCCCTGGCCGTCGGTCACCCGGGCGCGCGCATGGCCCGGCGCGGTGGCCCGGAACGTGGCCCGTACGCTGCCCATCCTGCCCGGACGGTCCGGGTCGAAGCGGGCGGCGCTGACTCCATGGGGCTCCAGGGAGAATTCCGCCGGTTCCAGGGACATGTACAGCTCCATGAGGCCGTCCGCGGGCACCCAGACGCTGAGCTGGCGGGGGATCCACCCGAAGGCGTCGATTTCGACCACGCGCAGCCCGGCATCCACGACCAGGCTGGCCCGGCCGTCGGGGCCGGTCCGTGTCCGTAACATGCCGTCCACGTACAGGTCGGAGCCCGGCGGCGTGTCGAGTACCGCGAGGGTACCGGTGAGCCGGGGAGCGGAGAGGGTCACGGAGAGACTCCCGGCGGCGGGCTCGGTACCCCAGGACGGCGAGCTTGAGCCGTCGTCATCCCATGAGCCGTCCCAACCGGATCCCGGAGAAGGATCGTCGTCGTCCTCCTCCTCCGCCTTGGCGGCCGCGGCCCGTTCCACGGCGCTCATCTCTCCGGAAACGGAACGGTCGTAGGCACTGCCCGAGCCGGTGGCGCAGGAGGCGGCCAGGACCGACAGGACCAGGGCGAGCGGCAGGGCCGCGGACAGGGCTGTTTTGAGGATGCGCATGCGAAAAGTATAGCGCGGCGGGCCGGATTCCTCCTCGGTTTGTGCAAACGGGACGCGGGAGGCTTATACTCTCTTCCATGAAAGCACGAATCGTCGCCCTCGTTCTCGCCGCCGGCCTGGTCGCCTCGGTCGCCGCGGCCCCGTTCAAGGTGTCCTACCTGTTCTCGGACCCCGCCACCGGGGTGAAGGACGC
The DNA here is from genome assembly GCA_022709445.1 of Spirochaetota bacterium. Taxonomy (GTDB): domain Bacteria; phylum Spirochaetota; class Spirochaetia; order Treponematales; family UBA12059; genus JAKLIU01. Next base: position 4,331 of record JAKLIU010000149.1, read on the forward strand.
CGAGCTCAAGGCCGTCGTCGCCCGCGCCATCGAGAAGGTGGAACTGGCCTACCTGCCCTTCTTCCCGGAACAGGCGCGGCTGCAGGCCATGAAGCTCACGCTCATACTCACGTCAGGGAGCCCGAAAGGCGTTTCGATGAGCGTTGAGACGGGTGCTGACCGCAAGGAGAGTGCTTTCCTGTATTGGTCCGATCTCGGCGAGCTGGAAACGGTGTTGGCCCCGGCCTTGTTTTCCCTGTGGGCCAAGATCGCGGGCCTGGCCGACGCGCCGCGCGGGGAAGCGCCGGTACCGACGCTCGAGGTGTCGATCCCGACGGCAGCCGGCTTCCTGGGCATGAATCCTTCAATCCCGCAGTCCGTCGGTACCATGGCCCCGGCGCCCGATGGTGGCCTGTTCTTCGCGGGTATCGGGTATTTTGCCGAGCTGGGGCCGGATCTCGTGCCAAGGACCGTGCACGTTGTCGATCCCGCCAACCCGGCGTTCTATTTCTATCAAGTAGCCTCCACGCCGTCGGGCACGGTGGTCGGGATGGATGCCATGGGACAGGTGCTGTCCTTGAAGCGGGGAGCGGAGAAGTTCGAGCGCTCAAGGATTCCCGTCGCTGTGTCCACTTCAATCAGGGCGACTCCCTCGGGCAGCCTCATCTACTACGATTCGGGAGCGAGCGCCCTGGTCAAGCTGGAGGCAGGCAAAAAAACCACGTTGACGGCTTCCGGGTCAAAAACGCCCATCAACGCGATGGTGTTCGATATAGACGGGGACGGCAGGCTGTGGACCTACGATTACGTGGGATCCATCATACGGTCATACGATGCCGACGGCGTCCTCGTGGACGTGATACGGGTGCTGGCCCTCGAAGGCGCGCCCATGCCGTACCGGATGCACATCCGCGGATCGGAGATCATCCTCTCCGATTCCAAGGGGGTCGTCGCCTACGACCGCTTCGGGCTGCCGCTCTGGCAGATGACCACCGTCCAATCCGTGGCGGACGGGATTCCCAAGTCCATGATCGCCTCGACCTGCGTCGGATCGGATGGCGCGCTGTACGTGCTGTCCATGTTCAACCTGGTGCTCACCCGCTTCGACGACGAGCGGTCCATCACCTCCGTCAGGGCTTCCCGCGGCGAGCAGGCGGCTCGGACGCTCGAGAGGACGCTCGAGCTGAACAGGGCCGTCATCGCCGACTACGACAAGCCAGCCGCGCAGACCGCCCGGGCCGACTATGCCGATGCTTCGCTGTCGG
>JAKLIU010000015.1 GCA_022709445.1 Spirochaetota bacterium
TCTTTCCGCGCGATATCAAAAGGCTGGAGCCGTAACGGATCGCACTCCGCGGAGACAGGGAGGGATACCCTCCCCCCTGCCCGCGGTTCCGCTTGGCGGAACCGCGATGTCGCGCGCTAGCGCGACTATGGCCGCGTCCCGGTACCCGGGACGCGGCCTTTGTCTCAACCGGCGCGCGCGAGGATTTCCGCTCCGCCCGCTCGCGCGATGCTCTCGGGGCCGATTATCCTTGAACAGTAGGCGCGCCATGAACCGTCTTGCCGAGATCTTCCTCGTTTCGCTCAAGCCGGGCCCGGGTTCCTTCGGCGGGCCATTGGCCCACCTGGGTTTCTTCCATGATGAATACGCGACGCGCAGGAAGTGGCTGGACGACGGCGAGTACGCGGCCCTTTTCCATCCCCTGTAGACCGGCGCAATACGCGGTCCGGCCGACCTGGTCATCGCCATCGCGCTGGCAGGTTTCCCCATGGTCTGGAAACTGCCCCTTCCGATCGTCGTGGCCCTGGGCAGCATCGGTACCGCGCTGGCGGGCCTGTCGACGGGCTGGGCGCGACAAGCAGGCAAGGCAAAGCCCGATTGTTTGTGGGGTTTTTCCTTGTTGGTGGAGCGTCGGATTCTACTGAGAAAACGGACTGCGTTGTCCGGGATAGTGGAATCAGTTGTATCGGAAACGTATCGTATCTGCCACAACTGATTCCCTTTTCCTTGCAGCATCCGGCACTCGACTGTATTGATGGATCCGCCTTTGTTCAGTAAGGGATTTCAGCTGGGCTGCCATCCATCGGAGGAGCGGGAAAGCCATGCGAGTTCTCTCGCGGGTGAAGTCGCCTTTCCGGTTACCGGGGTTCACTCCCCCGCAACTCCCTTGCAATCTTCCGGGATGAAGTCGAAAAACTTCTTGTCTTCCTGGTCCATATGCTCGAAGGCGACGTCGAACACCATGAACCGCAGGAGGTCCTGCAGGTTCGCCGTCCCGTCCCTGTACCGGGTTATCATGCGGTTCGCTTTATCCAGGAGGCTCGCGTGGATGGATGCATGGCTGGATGCAGCCGGATATTGGATCTTTTCCAGGAACTCGATCTCGTAAGCGAAGTGCTCTTTCAGCTGATCCAGCAGGCGTTCGATGTCCGCTTTCGTTTCCGCAAGCGGTGCCTTTGCACTCGCTTTTTCGATTATTCGGTTCGACAGCTCGATGAGGCTCTTGTGCTGCAAGTCCAGTTCCTTGCAACCGCTGATGTTTGAAAGGTTCCAGCTCAGGCTGATATACCCACGTTCGCCGGACAGGTCGTCGAGATCCGGGTACAGGAAATCCAGTTCCACCCGATTCCTTCCCTTGCTCTTTGCCCGGTAAAGGGCCTTGTCGGCGATCGCCACGAGCCCGTCCGGGTTATCCAGCTTGCTCGGGAACACCGTCAGAGCGCCTATGCTCACCGAGACACGGTCGGACGCTTCGGATTGAGGGTGAGGCAGGTTCCTGTCGGCGATGGCCTGCACGATCCTCCGTGCCATGACATCCGCCCCGTTCAGGTCGGTATCCGGGAGAAGGATGCAGAATTCCTCCCCGCCGTAGCGAGCCGCGAAATCTCCTGGCCGCAGCAGGCATTGCTGTATGCAGGCCGCGACCGCTTTGAGGCAAGCGTCGCCCGCGACGTGACCGAGAGCGTCGTTGTACTTCTTGAAATAGTCGATATCGATCATGAGTATGGAAATCGGGCTTTTGGTCCTTTTCAGCCTGAAGTATTCCTTCTTGAAAGTCGAGTCGAAGTAACGCCGGTTCGGGATCTGGGTGAGGCTGTCCGTGAGCGAGTTCTCCTGCGCCTGGCGTTTTTCATGCTCCAGCCGGTGTATCAGCTCCTGGATCAGCGCGTCGGCGTGTTTCTTTTCGGTGATATCGATCGAAATGCCGATTATTCTCTTTGCCCGGCCATCTGCGTCAAAGTAGGGGATCTTGCTGGTGCTGACCCATCGAGTCCCCCCGGCTGTTCGCCATTCTTCCTCGTAGTTCAGCTTGGCGTCGCCGGATGCCATCACTTCCAGGTCGTCTCGGTGGTAGCGCTCGGCGGTTTCCTCGTCATGGAAGCTGGACAGGGATTGCCCTTCCATCTCCGCCTTGGTCTTGCCGTACGCATCCGCGACATACTTGTTGACGAGTAGGAACCGGTTGTCCCTGTCCTTGTAGAAAACGAGGGCCGGCAGGTGGTCGAGAACGGCTTCCAGTTCCTCGGACAAGAGCTTGTAGTTGGATCTCATCGCTCCCTCCGTGCCGGCACCCGATTGCAGCGTTACCTGGGCGGTTGCAGCCTGAGATAACGCGCGAAACCCCGTTCCCGTTCCGCCCAGTCCTCCCCGGATTCCGATACGTCTTTCGCGAAAAGCATGCGAACCGCCTGCTTGACCTGGCCCCTGGTGACTCCTTCGGGGAACGCTTCCACCGTGGGCATCCCGTAGGAGTTCGCCAGTTCGGTCTCCTCCTGGTCGTAGGCCACGAATCCCGCGTACACGATTTCGTCGAATCCAGAGCCCAGGCTCCGGATTTCGGCGGCCATGGCGGCGTAAAACTCGGCCGTCTTCTCGATGCGCGGCTCGCCGACCACCATGATCCGCATCTGGAGGGTCTTGCCGGCCGATTGCATCGATTTGACCGCGCCGTAGACGAAGGCTGTGGAGGCGGGGCTTGGAGTCACAGCCAGGCAGAGCGCGTCGAACAGGGGAATGGCCTCCGCGGAGGGAACTCCATCCATCAATGCGATGAACGAACGGCTTTCCGACCATGCGGCGTTCCGTGGCTTGGAAGCATCTTCGAGGAAGTCTGCGGCTTCCGGGGGCTTGAGCAACGGGATTCCGGATGAACCCAAGGCTCCGCCATACCTGGCGACCGGGTCTTCCCGGCTTTGCCTGCCGGCCTTCATGCGCAAGGTCGCGCCGGGATCGAGGTTTATGAGCACGGGCTTCGTGCGGTTCCCGGATGCCAATTCGATGGCCAGGGATTCGGCCACGCGGGCGCGCATCCTCGGAGCTGCATTCGAGGAAAACGTGAAGAATGCCGGGCCGTCCATCAGATCGTTCCCATGGAGGAAGCAACCTTCACCAAGGCTTCGACGTGGGCCGCGTCGAACTTCGAGCGCGCCCCGTCGGATATGATGGCAAGCGCGTGAGCCACGTCCCGCTTGTCGCGGTAGGATCGCTTGGACACCAGGGCCGCGAAGGTCTCGGCCACGCCTATGAGCTTGCCGAACAGCGGTATCTCGTCTTTCCTGAGACCGTCCGGGTACCCGGAGCCGTCATTGCGCTCGTGGTGGTGCACGAGGCCTCCCTTGAACTGGGCGGGAAGCTCGATCTCGCCGAAGAAGGATATCCCCGCGGCCGCGTGTGAGCGGATGAAATCGAAATCATCGTCGTCGATTTCCTGCTTGGCTATGGTGCGCGCGAGGCGATCGCGGTCGAGCATCAGGTAGCCACAATCGTGAGCCAAAGCGGATTTGTAGAGCAGGTTCCGGTCGTCAGGGGACAGGCCCAAAACCGCGCCCATGCCTCGGCAGATCTTGGCGGTCATCAGGGTCTGGTCCTGGTTCTTGAAGAGAGCCTGCAGGCGGCGCGGTATGTCCATGAGATTCTTCACGGACATGGGATCGAGATCCCGTTCGTCCATGGCGCCGTCGCCATCGCCCATTCCGCCTCCGCCTTTCCGGGCCTCCAGGAGCGCCCTGCGCGCGAGCTTCTCCGACTTCTCCCTGACGAAGTCGTCGTAATCGGTGAGGAAGGGGAAGATCACCGGCAGTATGGCTTCGGGAGCGACCAGGTCGCCTTCGTCGAGCTTCCGCTCGACCGTCTTCAGTATTTCCGAACGCAACGACACCTCGAGTTCGCCGATGTATTGGCGAACGGTGTTCCAGCCGAGGCTGCCGGTGCGGACTTCCTCGTACATGCGGTTGAGGCGTTCCGCCTTGAGCAGGTCACGCCTGATCGCCAGGTCCCGGGTTTCGCCATCCTGCGGCGCCGACTCGATGAACTCGAGGAGCGGCGTCTCGCTCCTCGATTGGCCGATAGCCGCGTACGATGCGCCGACGAGAGTCTTGGATTGCCCTGCCTCCGGCTCCATGGTTCTGTTGAAACGTCCTGCCGCGCGCTTCTTCGCGCGGGCCGCCGAGACCACCAGGAGCAGCACCAGCGCGAAGAGCGAAACACCAACGGCCGAGACGGCTATCACCACCGCAAGGTCGAGCGGATTGCCCTTGTTCAGGTTCTCCTGGCTGGCTGCCAGGCGTTCCACCAGGTCCTTGAGCGCCGGGTCGCTCTGCATGACTATCTGCGGCAGCGCGGTCTCCTGCTCCGACATCTTGGCGATCAGTTCCACCGTCTGTGCTATAAGGGCCTTCTCCTGGGCGGTTGCCGCTGGAGCGGTCGCGACTCCCGGTTTGGCCGCGGCGGAGCTGGCGGCGGCCTGTTTTTCTATGAAGGTCTGGATGAGCGTCAGCTGCTGGTCGACCTGGGCCTTCAGGATCTTGTTCTCGTCGCTGGTGGAGGAAACGGAGGTTTCCATGGCCCGGAGCCGTGCCCCGGCATCCTCGAGCGCTCCCTTTAATTCGGTAAGCTCCACGTCCGAGACCTGCGTCGCGGCGGGCGCGGTTCCGGAAGCGGTCGTCGCGCTACCTCCCGCGGGGCCGGCCGTGGTGCCGGCGTCTGCCGTGACCGCTGCCCTGGGCGGGGCTTCGTTGGCCAGATTGGTCACGTCCATCTCGCGGCGCATCTTCAGGAAATATGTTGTTGCCTGCGCGTTGGTGGGATCGTACTTGAGCGCCTTGCGGAACGCCTCGTAAGCGTTCTTGAAGTTGCGTATGGAGTACTCCTGCAAGCCGATGCCCGACAGGAACTCGGCGCTCCGTCCCCGGATTCCCGGTTCGGTGCTCGTCTCCGGAATGCCGTCCGCCACCAAGGCAAAGGCTTTCTCGAACGATTCGTCCCGGTAGGCGATGCGCGCTTGATCGAGGATGGCGTCCGATCCCTGCGCGAAGGCCGCCGGCACCGCAAGGGCAAGGAAAAGCAGGAGTGCGACTGATCTCTTGACGTGTTTCATGCTCGCTCCTACTCGTTGAGTGTCACCGCGCCGTGGCCCCAGCGGGCGCGCGACATGGCAGCCGTGCCGGTCCAGGAAGCGCTCCAGGTGGCCAGCGTCGAAGGCGGGGAAATCCAGTACGCTGTCGTCTGTCCGGCTGCCGAGCCGCCGAGGGCCGCGGTCCCGCCGAAATGGTAGATACGGGCAGGAGAAAACGCGGTGCTGGTCACGGCCGCGCCGAAGGCGATGCTCCCTGGATAGTTGGGCGGCGTGGTTGGGGTGGCGGGCAGCCAGGCGCTGGGAAGCGTGAAGGGATAGGCGATGTACTGCACGGTGCCCACGAACGCTCCCGCGCTCGGACCGTTGTTGATGAAGCAAGTCGGGGTTCCAGTGAAGCCGGTGATGCCGCCAATGAGGACCAGGCAGCTGGGACCGTTGGTGGCTTGAACCACGGCGCCTGCGAGCCCCGTCCTGACCAGTCCGACCGGAAGCACCACCTCCGTTCCCGTGGTGACGGTGTTGGTCGTGTAGACGATGCCCTCGTGCGTGTTGGTGGTGGTAGCTGCGGCGGAACGCCCTCCCACGTAGTAGACTGCGTTGTCGAACGTGTAGGTGAAGCGCTCGGATCCGGCGACCGCAAGCCTCGTGGCCCAGGAATCGCCGCCTATCGAGTATTCATAGTATGTGTTCGCCTGCGCCCAGCCGGCATTGTACGCCCCGGCGGTGCCGCCCATGATGCTGATCCTGCCGTAGATGATGGATGCGTTGATGTTGGCACGCGGATTGGTCAATGCCGCGCCGTTGCTCCAAGAATCGGCGGCTATGTCGTATATCTGGACAAGGCTCTGTGTGGTGCCGGCGGAGTCGAAACCGCCGATGACGAAGAGCCTGCCGTCGTACGCAGCGTAACCGGCGAAGCTGACGGGAACGGGGATGCTGGTCACCGCGGGGTACCAGGCGTTCGTTACCGGGTCGTACAGGTCCACCTCGGCTATCGTCGATCCGATAACGTTCGTGGAGAGGCCTCCCAGCAGCCAGATGCCGCGTGCTTTCTGGGCGGCGGTCGGGGCCGGTTCCGTGCTCGTGGCTGCGCTGAATTCTCCGGAGATGAAGTCGTCCCCGGAGTCCCAGAACATCTTGATGCGGTAGTAGTACGTGGTGGCCGTGGCGAGTCCGGCGAGGTTCACCGAATGGGACGTCGAGGGTGTGGTCGTCTGTACGGTGCTGGCCGTGTAGGCGCCGGGGACCGTGCCGTATTCGACGAGGGATGTGCAGGCGCTGTTGGACGTGAAGTCGATGTCCAGACCGGTCAGGGCGGGTGTTACGGTCGGCCCGGTCGCGATCTGCAGGAAGGCCGGGTCCACCAGGGTCTGGAAGGTGAATTCCTCGCTGGGGAATGCCCTTGCCCCGTCAAGATAGGAGACGATCCGGTAGAAATAGTCCGTGGATGGAGATAGTCCCACGATCTCCGTGGAGTGCGCGGTTGCCGGAACGGTGGTCCTCGGGGTGGCGTTTGTGTATGTGCCGCTGACCGTGCCGTATTCCACCGTCACGATCACCGGCTGGTCCGTGGAGTAGGTCAGCGTGATGGAATTCGAGGTGGGTGTCTCCGAGGGGGCGGCTTCAAGGGTCACGTTGTCCGCTGCCGGCGGCATGGACAGGAGGTCGCTGTCGCACGACGGGAAGGCCAGGGCTAAAGCGGCGAAGGCCAGGATGATCGCGGCCTGCCGGCTGCCTTGAATGCGGTTGGTGAGGTTCATCGCCGGCTCCTTACAGTTCGTAGCAGGCATGGAGGCGGATTCCCGCCGTGGTGAAGGGAGACTGGCTCTGGAAGACCATGCCCCCGAACAGGTCAAGGCGCAGTACGAGCCCGCCCTTGAGCGCGTAATCAAGGCCGGCGGCCAGTTCCATGAATCCCGTCATGCTGCCTTGGCGGGGAGGATACGCTCCCGGGTCGACCAGCGAGATGAAACAGGCTCCGGCCTGGACGGATGCCAGCGGAGTGAGCGCAGAGAGAAAGCCGTCCCGCATGCGCCACCCCAGGAAACGGTATTCGGCCGCGGGACCGAAGGAAAGGAAGCTGTACTCGACATCGTCCTGGGCCAGGTAATCGGCCCCTGAAATTCCCAGTGCGATGCCGGCGGATAGTCCCCTGACACCCGGTATGGAGAATACGGCCGCTGCCGAGCCTGTCCAGCTCGGCCCGAAATGGTCCGTACCCAACGGGAGGTAGGCACCGCCGCCCAACCTGGCCTGCATCCCGGCCCCGGCATAGCGTGTCCGGGTCACCGGGTCCACCATCTCTGCAATGGCAGCGACCGGTATGGTCAGGACGCCGAAGCCTATGTCGACGAACAAGCCTATGTCATCGTCGTAGTCCACGACCGTGCCATGGATGGTGGATCCATCCTTGAGCAGGACGTTCAGCGGCAGTTCGGCGAGGGATGCCACCGACTTTTCCGTCCGGAGTATGCGTTCGACCGGGATTACGGTCCGCCCGCCGGAAACGGAGTAGGCAACGCCGCCGGAATCCGGGCCGATGAGGGTGCCGATGAGTATCCTGCCGTCTACAAGGAAGATGACGTCGGCGAACAAGGGGGATGCGAGGGCGAGAAACAGGGCAAGCGCGAAGGTGCGCCGCCCGGTCGAGGCACAGGTGTGGGCCATACCTATACTCCTTCCCGGAGATTATCGACAAATAACTTGATTCTGACAAGCCTGAACTGGTGAGACTGACAGGAATGGAGGAAATCTTTATTTATCGTCTGGTTCCGGTTAGCCGGGACTGTCCATGCAGCCGTACTATCAGAATCGCTGGTTTTTTCCCTGTTTCCATGGCATATTCCCGACCGTCCCCAATTCACCCAATCAAGGAGCATCAGAAAGGGAACACGGAAACCTGAAGACGAACCCGCTCGCGATCCTCGCGGCCCTCGCCTTCGCGCTCGCCGCGGCATCCTGCGTATCGACTCCCGCCGAGTCGCCGTCCGGCCCCAATCCCTACGCCTTCCTGGACAGCCTCAAGCTGGAGGACGGCCAGGTCGTGGCCAAGGACATGATCGATTCCGCGTCCGAGCGGTACGACCTCGACCCGTACTCGGCCGCCAACCTGTTCTTCGTCATGGACGAGTGGTTCGACTTCAGCGGCCGGCTGGGCCCCGAAGGCAGCGTGGCCCTGTTCGCCGCCCTGTTCAAGGACCTGCCCTCCCGGGCCGACAGCGGCGACCTGCGCACCGTGGTCGTGGGTGATTTCTACGCCAAGGACAGCGACCTGATCATCGTCATCGACCGCGTCGGCCTGGTCCCCGGCAAGGTGGAGGGCCGTGATTTCGCGATCCGGTACTTCACCAACTCCGCCCAGTTCAAGGCTACCGACAAGGCCACCGGCGTGACGCGGCTGGTGAGCATGGGAAAGTACATGACCACCAGCTCCTGCTACTACCGGTTGGGCGTGCCCTATGCCGACGGCAGCCTGGTGTACGCCGGCGACCTCAGCTTCAAGCCCGCGGATGTATCCGCCGCGGCCGGCGACATGGACAAGGCCAACCTGATCGATACCCTGGTCAACGACGAGTTCCCGGCCAATGACGACGCCATCCCCGCAATCTACGACGAGCTCATGGCCAAGCCGGACCTGGACCCGCTCTTCAGGCTGGTGGCAAAGGCCAACTGGTGGCTCTACCTGCTCAAGCGGGGCGAGTACGCCCGGGCCGCCGAGCTCCGCGACGAGATCGCCGCCATGGTGCCCGCGGACGCTGACCCGTCGGTGGTGAAGGCCATGACCGTGGACCTGCCGCTCATGCTCGAGCTGTGCCGGTCCTGGGAGACCGCCGCGGTGCCCTGGCTGGACTGATCCTCCCGGTCCCGTTCCCTACACGGCCGCCTGCGGATTCGTTTCCGCGGGCGGCTTTTGCATCGGGACGCCCGCTTCCATCAGCCGCCTGTTCGACCGGGCCAGTACCGCGAGCAGCAGCAGGAAGGCGCCGGTGCCCAGGAGCAGCCACTCGATCCGCATGGTTTCCGCCAGCGGGCCGAAGACGAGCATGCCCAGGGGCATGAGCGAGGTGGACAGCATGGACAGGACGCTGAACACGCGGCCCAGGAAGGCGTCCTCCACGTGTTCCTGGATCAGGACCGTGGCGGGCGTGTTGAAGAACGGGATGGAGAGCCCGAACAGCACCATGGTCGCCAGGTAGGGAATGAAGTTCCCCAGCAGTCCCAGGGCCACGGTGCACGCTCCCATGAACAGGTTGGCCAGGAGCATGGTCTTCATGCGGTTGCGCAGGCCGCCCCAGGCGGCGATGGCCATGCCTCCCAGCATCATGCCCCCGGAGAACGCTATCTCCACCGCGGTGAGGCGCCAGACCTGTGGGCCGAAGCTCCTGGCTACCTGCAGCGGCGTCAGGAAGGCCGCCGGCGCGATCATGAAGTAGAGGAATCCGAGGTAGGTGAAGAAGGCGACCAGGTACCGGTGTTCGCGTATGTAGCGGAAGCCTTCCTTCATGTCCGCGAAGTGGCTGGCATCCTGCTTCTCCAGGGCCCTGGCGTGGGTGGGCACCCTGAGGAAGGCCAGGAAGGTGACTATGGCCAGCGCGGCGGTGACCACGTCTATGAAGAAGATGGACTGTATCGGGGCCAGCGACAGGAGGGCTCCGGCGACCACGGGCGACGCGATCAGGGTGGCCGACTGGATGGAGCCGTTGATGCCGTTGGCCCTGGTCAGCTGTTCCGTGGGCACTATCTGCGGAAGGATGGCGCTCACCGCCGGATGCTGGAGGGCGGACCCGGCCGAGCGCAGGGCCTGGGCAGCCAGGAGCAGCCAGATGTCCCGGTGCCCCGCCATGAAGAGGACAGCCAGGGCCAGGGTGACCAGCGCCACGAAGGCGTCGGACAGGATGATGATGCGCCTGCGGTCGAAGCGGTCGGCCCATACCCCGGCGAAGGGAGACAGGACCAGGCTGGGCAGGAAGCCGCAGAGCACCGACGCGGTCATCATGATGCCCGATTGCGTGGTCAGGGTGATGTGCCACATGATGGCGTACTGCACCAGGGCAGAGCCGAAGAGCGACAGGGTCTGTCCGCCCAGGAAAACGGCCAGCCTCTTCTTCCATTCATTGTCGGGGAGCATGCGGTTTCCTTCTGGCGCGGCGGGTGCGGGATCCGCCGGCGCAAGTGCAAAAAGATACCGAGCTTCGCCAGCCGGGTCAAGGCGGTATTTGGACTCGCGGATCTGCCTGCGCTAGACTAGTGTCCATGAACACATCACGTCCAGGCCAAGTCCGCCTTCTCGCGCTGGCGACCCTGGCCCTGCTCTCCATGGCGGCCTGCGCCGGCGGCGCCCCGGCCAAGGCCGCGGAAGCCGCCGTGCTCGCGGGACTCGAAGGCTCGTGGTTCCTCGAGGAGCTGGACGGCCGGCCGCTCCCGGCGGATGCCGCGAGCCCGCCCACCATGACGCTCTCCGGCGGAAACGCGGGCGGCACGGGCTCGTGCAACAGCTGGGGCGCGGCCTACGTGCTCGAGGGCCCCGGCCTCGTGCGGTTCACGGAACTGTGGAGCACCAAGATGGCCTGCGAGGACATGCTGCTGGAGAGCATGTACTACCGGGCGCTCGCGGAGGCCCGCGCCTGGAGCCTGTCCGGCGGGAGGCTGCTGCTCCTGGACGGGAGCGGGACGGTGCTCGCGGCCTTCGCCGGAGCGCCCGCTCCCTGATCCCCGCCGTTCACTTCCCGGATCGTTTCCGCATGGGCTTCGCCGCCGGCTTGGCCTTCCCGGCCCTGGCTGCTTTTGCCTTCCTCGCCTCGGTGGCCTTGGCCAGGAGCGACTCGTCGAAGACCACCACGGTGCCGGCCATGTTGATCACGTCGCCGGATTCCAGGCGCTTGCGGGTGACCGGGTGGTTGTTGACGGTCACGGGGGAATCGGACACCACGGTGAAGACATGCTTCTCCTCGTCGAAGAGGATGGTGGCGTGCGAGGCCTTGAGCGACGGGTTGCCGGCTATGCTGATGTCCGCGTCAGGGGCCGCGCCGATCACGGTCTGGGCTCCGCTCAGCTCGAAGAACCTGGTGGACTGTCCGCCCGGCCCGTACAGGAGGCGCACCCCCGCCCGGTCGGTCTCTCGTTCCAGCTTGAAGAGCACCAGCACCAGCCACAGGAGGGCGGCCGCGGCCAGGAGCAGCCACTGCCAGGCCTCGGCGTCGCTGGCGCTCTGGCCCAGCACGGTGCCGGCGTAGTAGTAGCGGGTGGCCGACAGCTTGCGCCCGTCGGCCGCCGCCGTGGCGACGCGCACCCAGCGCTTCTCGCCCCGCGACATGCCCGCCCGGTAGTCCACCGAGAGCTCGGCCAGCACGTCGCGCCGTATCGTCTCGTACACGCCGGCCAGCTGGCCACCGTCCATGGCGTCGAAGGCCCGGCCGCCGGATTCCCCGGCCACGCCCGCTATCAGCGGATCGCGCTGCGAGCCGAAGCGCACGGCGTACACGGTGACCCCGTCCCGCACGGCCCGGTCGATGATGTCCGAGGGGGCCGCGGACGCGGTGCCCGTCTCGGGGTTGGGCTTACCCGTCTTGAGCGCATAGGGGTAGTTCTCCCCGTCGGAAAGGACGATGAGGACGCGACGCCCCGGCTCCGCGGCGAACTCGGACAGGCCGCGCGCCATGGACAGGTAGAGCTCGGTGTAGGCGTCCTCGGAGACCGGCCTGCTGAGCTCGTCCAGGGCGCGGACCGCGTCCTCCGGCGAGCCGCCGGGGGCGACCGCGGACCAGTAGCGGGTGTTGAAGACGGCCAGTCCCACGCGGTCCCTCGGGGAGAGCGCGGACAGGAAGGATCGTGCCGCGGCCTTGGCGCCCTCCACGCGCATGGCCGCGACATCGGCCGTGTCGTTCCCGTCCAGGTCTGTCCACATGCTCCCGGAATTGTCCAGGAGCAGGAAGAAGGATATGCCCGCGTCGGCGTTGGGCTGGAGCGACACGGCGTTCACCGGCCGGCTCTCCCATTCCTCCCCGTCGGCGGATTCCCACACCTCGAAGAGCGGGGGCTCGCCGCCCGGCTGCAGGCCCAGGAGCGGGGCCGAGACGTACAGCCTGGTTTCCTGGAAGGAGAGCAGGCGCTCGGTGCCGATCTGCGTGATGGACATGCCCTGGGCCCCCGCGGCCACGGTGGCCAGCGCCAGGAGCGCCGTCATGAACGCCAGCTTGATCATCTTCACTGCTTCCTCCCTGCCCGCCCGGTTCGCGGGGCGGATCGCCGCGGCGCGGCTCATCCGAAGTACCCGTAGATGAACTTGGCCTTGCCCACGGCCAGGACGTCCTCCGGCTTGAGCGAGCGGCCGGCCGGCGGTTCGTCGTTGACCAGGAGCCTGGCGCCGGCCTTCTCCGCCTCCACGAGCACCTTGCCGCCGGACAGGCGGAGCGTGGCGTGCAGCTCCTCCACCTCGGGGTAGCCCTTGAGCACGATGTCGCAGCCGGAGCCGCTGCCGATTTTCATCCGGCGGGAAAGCACGTGGTACTCCTTGCCCTTGAAGGGGCCGTTGAGCAGCATGAGCGCGCCTGAGGAGAAACGGTTCTCGAACAGGGACCAGGCCAGGCTGATGGACAGGCCGAAGGCGGCCAGGCCGGCCAGCAGGGCCAGGGGGTTGCCGGGGAAGAACCAGGAAACCGCTGACAGGGCAGCCCCGCCGGCCAGGCCGCCCGCGACGCCGCCGGCGAGCCCCACCAGGATCTTGCGGGCGGAGCGGGCGCGGAAGCCCTCGGTCAGCGCCAGGAAGAGCCCCACGATGGTCCAGGCCACCCCGCTGGCTATGGCCAGGCCGACGCCGTTGCGGGCGCTTTCCGTGTGCCAGAGGGCCGAGCCCGCGGCGAACAGGAAGAGCTGTCCCGCCATCACACCGGCCGCCCCCGACAGCGCCCCGAAGCCAGCCCCGAAGAGCAGCCCCTTGAAGGCCTTGGGCCGGGACGACACCACCACGCCCTCGAAGGAACCGAAGAACGCCCCGAAGACCAGTCCCAGGGTCACGCCCTGGGCCAGCGAGAACAGGAGGTATCCGGGGAAGGCCTGCTGGCGATACTGCAGGGCGAGCAGGCAGGGCCAGAGCGCCAGCGCTCCCAGGAGGCCGAACAGGGCCATGAACACGCGTTTCAGGGTGAGCGACATGCTTGTCTCCTTATCGTGAGCCCGCCGAGCGGCGGAGCGACGCGGACAGGATCAGTCGGTCCTGCCCGGCGGCTATCTTGAGCGAGAAGAGCCGGGGTTCGTAGCCTTCGGCGCCCACGCGGAACTGGCGCACCGCTCCGGTGGCCAGCCAGCCCTCGGGCAGGAGGGCCTGGTCCGTCCATGCGCCCGAGTGCATCACCGACAGGACCGGCGCCAGTTCGCGGCCCGTGTCGGCGTCCCTGGCGGATGCGAGCACGGCCAGGGGCCGCGGCTTTTCCTCCTCGGTGCGCAGGTGCAGTTCCAGTCCCCGCTCGCCTCCGGTCGCCGAGAAGGCGGGCAGCTCGAAGCATTCCCAGAGGACCGTGCCGTCCACGATCAGCTTGAGCCGGTAAGATCCGGGCGGCAGGTATGCGGGAACGGAAGCGAAGGAATGGTAGGGATCCGCGTCGCCGGTGGGTTGGGCGACCAGTTCCAGGGGTGATGCTTCCGATTCCGGCAGGTCCTTGCCGTCGTCGACGAAGAGCCGCGCCTTGATGGACACTTCCTCCATGTGCAGGCCCGCCTTGGGCACGCGCACGGCCAGGCGCAGTTCGCCGCGGGAATCCGGCATCACCCAGCGCCAGAGCAGGCCCTCGCGCCAGCCGTACCAGAGGCCGGCGCCCAGCCCGGCCAGGAGCAGGAAGAGCCAGGGCAGGACGTTGCGCCTGCGCCTGGCCTTGGGGTAGCGCGGCTCGTCGGCCAAGGTGCCCTGCTGGAGGCCGCAGAGCGCCGCGGATATGCTTTCGCGCTTGTAGCGTTTCAGGTAGCGCTCGATGGCGGCGGCCAGCGAGTCGGCGTCTTGGAAGCGGCGGGCGGGATTGGGCTGCATGAGCTTCCTGATCAGCCGGTCCACGAAGCGGTGCACCTTGCCGTTGATCTTGCCCGCGCGGCGGTAGCGGCCCTTGCGTATCATCACCAGGGTCTCGGCGGAGAAATTGCCCGGGTAGGGCTTCTTGCCGGTGACCATCTCGTAGAGCATCACGCCCACGGCGTAGAGGTCCGCCCGCTTGTCCACGTTCTTGGAGTTTTCAATCTGCTCCGGCGGCATGTAGCAGGGCGTGCCCAGGGTCATGCCCTCGCGGGTGAGGCCGGAGTCGCCCTCGTCCTCGGAGGCCGCGATGCCGAAGTCCGCCAGCTTCACCTCGCCCTTGCGGGAGATCAGGATGTTGCCCGGCTTGATGTCCCGGTGGATGACGCCCATGGAGTGCGCGTAGGCAAGGGCCCTGCAGGCGTCCAGCAGGATGGCCAGGGACAGCTCGCTGGACAGGAAGCGCTGCTTCTTTATGAGCTGGTCCAGGGACATGCCGTCCACGTACTCCAGCACCATGTAGTGCGAGCTGCCTTCCTTGAAATGGTCGAACACCCGCACGATGTTGTCGTGGCGGAAGTCCATGAGGATGCGCGCCTCGCGCTTGAAGCGCTCGGCGATGGCCGCGCTGCCCCTGATGGTCAGCTTCTTGAGCACCACGTGCCGGCGCAGCGTGGGATGCACCGCCTTGAGCACGGCGCCCATGCCGCCGCGCGCTACCAGGGACTCCACCTTGTACTTGCCTATGAAATCGGGCAGTTCCGCCATGTTCTCGCTCCTCGCGTCAGCGTCCGGCGATCCGGCGGCTGATGTCGCGTATTTCGCCTATGTCCAGGGAAGGTTCCACGTCGCGGTCGGGCATGGCCCAGGCCACCACGTACTTTCCCGGGTTGTGAATCTGCAGGTGCAGGCCGCCCGAGCGCTCGCGGTACAGGCCGGGCACCACCCGGTGGCCGGTGAAGTAGCGGGGCGCGGCCGTCCCGGGCAGGAAGCGCGAGAGCAGCTCGGCGACCGAGCCTTCCCGCGCCGCTCCGTTGTCCGTCCAGGTGAGCCCGAGGCCCACTTCCGGCAGCTGCCTGGCGTCCGCCAGCTCGGCGTCCGTGAAGGGCCGGGCGGGCTCCGCGTGCGAGGCCAGGAAGCGGCCGCCCACGGCGAAGAGCGGCAGGGCCTTCTCGAAGGCGGCGTAGCGCCACAGGAAATCGTCGCCGTAGAACCTGCGCAGCCAGGTCAGCACCATGTCGCCCTCCAGGGCGAACTTGCGGAACGGATGGTTCCCGTTCCCTTCCTCGTTCAGGACGTTCTCGTGGTTCCCCTTGAGGAAGTGGAAGTTCCGGGGGTACCAGAGCTTGGCCAGCATGACCATCTCCATGAGCGCCATGCTCTCGGCCATCTCCAGGTCCATGGCCCCGTGGCTTTCCCAGCCGCCCAGGTACTCCCCGTAGGCCGCCTTCCAGCGTTCCAGGGCGCGCGACTCGGCGTGGAAGCCGTCCCCCAGGCAGAGCACCTGCAGCCTGCCGGCCGCCAGGGCGTCCCGCACCGCCCCGCCCCCGGGCAGGCGGCTCTCCATCAGGCTCAGGAAGAAACCCGTGCGGGCGTGCAGGTCCGGCACGATGATCACGGGCAGGCCGGGGTCCAGCCGGATGAGGCCGCCCGGTTCCCCGCGGGAATCCGCCGGACGGACTTCCCCCGGCTCGGCCATCAGGGCGGCCGCGGCCGCGTCGGCCAGCGCCGCATAACCTTCCCGGGGGGGCGGCTCCGGCCTCAGGAAGGCCGTGACCAGCGGATTGCGCGCCTTCATCCCTCGTTAAGCTTCCTTCCGTGCGTCCGGTCACCCGCCGATGACGGTCTTGTTGACCTCGGCGAAGTCCTCGGCCAGGTCCTGGCTGACCTGTGTGAGCAGGGCTTCCTCTTCCTCCGGTTCCAGTTCGTCGCAGGTCACCGCGATCTTGAACACCGGTGAGCTGGTCTTGATCGGCCCCTTCTGGAACCGGACCGGCTCGTCGGCCTCCAGGTCGGCGGACAGCTCGGAGGCGTCCTCGGTGGCGGCCGGAGGCACGTCGGCCCTGATCCCGATGGAAGTGTACTCGCATCGGCGGGCTCCATCCACCAGGGGCCCGATGTTGATGATGGATCCCGACCAGGTGAGGGCGAGGGCTCCGCGCTCCTCGGCCCGGCCGAAGAAGGATACCTCCACCAGCTTGTTGTCCTTGAGGGCCTGCTCGAACAGGTCCTTCTTCTCGAGCCAGGCGGCGGCCATGCGCTCCCAGCTCTCCTCCGTCATGGGAAGTCCGGACGTCTTGGTTATCTGCTTCAGGTGGTCCTGGATCTCCCGGGTCAGTGAATCGAATGCGCTCATGATTCCTCCTGTCGCCCATAGTGTACTACCAAAATTGAATAATCAATGGAAAAATACGGAAAA
>JAKLIU010000150.1 GCA_022709445.1 Spirochaetota bacterium
GACGCCGCGCACTGCGGTGATCCGGACCGGGACCACGTCGCCGGGCTTGAGGTTCCCGCCCACGATGACCACCGCGCCGTCCACGTCGGGCGCGTTCATGGCGGCCCTCGCGATGGCCAGGTCCTCGCCCTCGATGCGCTCCTCCACCAGGGCTACCTGGTCGGTGCCCACCCAGCGCCCGAGGGCGGCCTCGGTGATGAGCCGCTGGGCCTCCTCGATTTCCCGCTTGCGCTCGCGGGCGACCCGCGCGGGCACGCGGGCCTTCATCGCGTAGGCTGGCGTGTCTTCCTCGCGGCTGTAGGCGAAGGCGCCCAGCCAGTCCAGGCGCGCCCGGTCCTGGAAATCCCTGAGGGCTCGGAAATCGTCTTCGGTCTCGCCGGGGAAGCCGGTCAGGAAGGTGGAGCGCATGACGGCGTCCGGCAGGGCGGCGCGTATGTCCCCGAGCAGGGCAAGGTAGCGCTCCGCGTCGCCCGAGCGGTTCATGGCGCGCAGCACCGCGGCCGAGGCGTGCTGGAAGGGCAGGTCGCAGTAGGGCAGGATGCGCGCGTCCGCGGAGCAGGCGGCCAGGATCTCCCGGGGGAAACGGTCCGGGTGGATGTACAGCATGCGCAGGCGCCAGTCGCCGGGCACGCGGGAAATGGCCGAGAGCAGCTCCGGCAGCAGGGGCGCGCCGCCTCGGTCGATGCCGTAGGAGCCAAGGTCCTGCCCGATGAGGCACACTTCGTACGCGCCCCCTGCGACCAGGTCGGCGAACTCGGCGGCCGCGTCCCCCGGGTCCCGGCTGGATATGGAGCCGCGGATGAGCGGGATGGCGCAGAAGCTGCAGCGGTTGGAGCAGCCCTCGGCGATCTTGAGGTAGGCCAGGCGGGGGAAGCCCATGAGGCCCGTGCGGCGCTCGGGCGAGTAGGGGCGTATGTCCGGGGCCAGTGCCTGGCGCCTGCCCTCCAGGGCGGCGTCCGCGGCCTGGCTGACCAGGGACAGGTCCCCATTGCCGAAGACCCCGTCCACCTCGGCCAGGTCCTCGGACAGGGCGCCTGCGTAGCGCTGGGCCAGGCAGCCGGCCAGCAGGATGCGCTTGCCCGGCCAGGCGGCCCGGAAGGCCATGACCGCGGCCAGGGACTCCTTCTTGGCGTCCTCGATGAAACCGCAGGTGTTGACGATGATGAGGGCCGCCTCTGCCGACGAGGGCACGGCTCTCCAGCCCGCGCGTTCCAGGCGGGCGGAGATTTCCTCGGCGTCCACCTGGTTCTTGGCGCAGCCGTGATTGTCTATATAGAAGGTGTTCATGCGCGATGTGACGGGGCCTGAAGGCTCCAGGAGACGGGACGCGCGCAACCGGACGGGCCGGCGGCGCGGGTCAGTCCACGTCGAAGAGGCCCAGGCTCCAGGAGCCGTCGTCGCCCTGGGTCCAGCGCAGCATCTTGACGGCCACCTCTCCGGGGCTGCCCAGCTCGATGTCCACGCTCTGGCCGCCGGATGCCTGGATGGTGACCTTGCAGGCCGCGGCGTTTGAGGACCATATCTTGGCCGAGTTGTTGGCCGTGACCGTGATCTGGTCGCCCTTGTGGTAGTAGCGCTCCTCGCGGTCCTTGCGGTCTATCTCGTGGCGGAACATGGCGTAGTTCCTGAAGGTCACGTTGAGCACGAAGGGGTGCGGGCTGCGCTTGCCGGAGAACACGATGAATTCCTGGGTGCCGGGGCGGTCGGCGGCCGGCGTCGCAGGAGCGGCGGCCGCGGGTCCACCGTCGATCTCCAGCTCGCCTGCCTGGGCGGCGGGGTCGGCGGCGGTCGGGGCCTGCGCCAGCGACAGGGACGGGCCGGCGGTGAACTTGATGACCGCGCCCTTGGAGGCGTCGCCCTTCTGGAAGTCCGAGATGAAGGCGGTCAGCTCGCTCTGGTTGTCGCGGTCCAGGTCCACTGAGCCTTCCTCCCCGAGCATGAAGCGCGTCACGCCGGTGGGGGACTCGATGGCGACGCGGTCGTCTATGGACGCGATCCGGAGCGAGTAGCGCTGGCCGCCGTACTGGACGATCAGCTCGTCGCCCTCGAAGAAGCGGCGCTCGAAGACGGCGGTGTCCAGCTCGTAGGAGCGGGGCTCGGCGCCGGCCAGTTCCGGTTCCGCGGCTGCCTCCGGGGCGCCCCTCGCGAGGAGGAAGGCGGCCAGGCCGCCGGCGATCACCAGGGCCGCGACCAGGAAGGGCCACAGCCGGGCGCGCCTGGGCGGCAGGAGTTCCTGGAGCGGGACGGGCTGTTCCTGTATGCGGATGCCGCGGAAGCTCTGGATCATGGAGGCCGCGTCCAGGCCCAGGTACTCGGCGTAGTTGCGGAGGAAGCCGACGATGTAGGGATCCCCGGGGAACACGGAGAAGTCTTCCTGCTCCATGGCCACCAGGTAGCGCTTTGCTATGTTGGTCTCGTCGGAGACCTGGTCGAGCGACAGGCCCCTGGCGGAGCGGGCTGCCAGTAGTTGCTCTCCGATGGCGTTCATATCGCGGTGCTCGCCTCTCTACTCGTCGGTGCCGAACAGGAAATTGCTGTAGACGTTGGCGGAAGCCGGCGCGTCGTACAGGAAGCGCGTGTCGGCCAGGCCCTGGTTGAGCTTGATGCCGAGGAAGTCGTAGACGATCAGGTCCCCGGCTATGGTGACCCCTTCCATCCGGCGGATGAGCAGGGTGGAGGGGTTGATGTACAGCGTGATGGTCCTGAAGCCCTCGGCGGTGGAATTGCGCTCGAAGACCAGCCGTATCGCGGACTCGGATTCCGAGCCGGGCAGGGGCAGGGCCGCGCCGGGGCTGGCCGATTCGTACCGGACCGAGTACTTGCGCCCGAGCATCTTGAGGCCCTCGCCGGTCGCCGCGCTGGCGCCGCCGGTGGGGCTGGTCTGCTGGCTGAGGGTGGCCCGCAGCTCGGGCACGTAGATGATGAGGTTCTCGCCGTTGTACAGGATGGTCTGCTCAGCGGGCTGGGTGAAGTCCATGCGCAGCCAGGTGGGCGACTTGTAGATGACGGTGCCGGACATGGTCGACTTGCCGGCCTTCACGGTCACCTGGGCCTCGTAGTCCTTGATGCCCGCGTAGGTCGCGGAAACCTTCTCGAAGAACTGGGGCGCGGTGAGCATGCCCTGAGCGGACGCGGCCGTTGCCGCGGCCAGGATGAAAGCTGTAACGAGCGTCGACCTGAACTTCATGCCTTGACCTGCCATCCTGAAGGAATCGCGCCTATAGTATCCGGAAGACGGCAAAATGGCAACCGCCCGGCCTTGCCGGGACGCCGTTTCAGCGCTCCCTGACGGCTTCCCGCACCAGCCACCTGACGCGGTCGTCGTTGAGGCTGAGCTTGGCGCCGCAGTCGGGACAGGTGAAGCGGCCGTCTTCCAGCCCGTCCTTGCGGCAGGCCACGCAGTAGACCTTGCCGCATGCCGGGCAGGAGCCGGCGGGGCAGTCGTCCGGGGGCTCGCCGCGCAGGGCGGACCGGGGGCTGGCCGGGGTCGGTCTGGGCAGGGTCCAGCCGCGCGAGCAGGAGGAGCAGGACAGGGACTGCTCGGTGGCCGCGCGCACGCTCGCGAGCACGGCTTCCGCCGATTCCGGATCGGAGTCGCGCAGGGCCGTCGCGTGGACGGACGCATCCTTCCAGCGTCCCCTGGCCGCGTAGTGCCGCGCGAGGCGGCGCAGGATGGCCGGGTCGTCCGGAGCCTGCTCCAGGGCCAGCCGGTAGGCCGCTTCCGCCCTCGGGTACTCGCCGAAATGGCCTGCCACGTCGCCCATCAGCGACAGGGCGCGCGGGTCCTGCCTCAGTTCCAGGGCCTTGCGGAGCGCCGCCTCGGCGCCGGGCCAGTCCTCGGCGGACACCAGGGCGGCGGCCAGGTTGCAGAGGTAGTCCGCCAGCGCGGGATCCGCGGGCTCCGCGGAGGCGAGCGCCGCGCGGTACTCGGCGGCGGCTTCCCGGATCCGGCCGGCCGCGGCCAGGACGTTGCCCCGCTGGTTGGCGGCCGCCGCCACGGTCCCGAAGGACGACAGGGCGGCCATCGCCTCGTCGTGCCGTCCCAGGGAGAGAAGGGCGTCCGACAGGTTGATGGCCGGCTCCACCGAGCCGGGCAGGGCGGCGACCGAGCTGCGGAAGAAATCGACGGCCTCTTCCCGGCGTCCGCGCGAGGCCGCCACCTGGCCGGCCAGGTTCAGGGTCCAGCCGTCGCCCGGGGCGGACTCGAGCGCGGCGGCCAGCTCGGCGTCGCAGTCCGCGCCGGAGAGGAAGGCGGCCTCGGCCAGGCTGGCCAGGTACCTGGGCTTGTCCGGCTCCAAGGCGGCCGCGCGCCGGAAGGCTTCCAGGGCCAGGGCGCGCTTGCCTTCGGCGGCCAGGATGGTCGCGTGGGCGTAAGCGGCCGGAGCGTCGTCGAGGCCTTTCCTGGCCAGCCTGGCCAGGATGCGCTCGGCATGGGCGCGATCCCCGCGGGCCAGGGCCAGGCGCGCGTCCAGGGAATCGAGGGCCGCGGGATCGTACTTGAGCTCGCGGAGCCTGGCGGAGCAGGCGGCCGCGTCGTCCCAGGCCTCCTGGGCGAAGAATCCGCGGGCCGCGTCCAGCCACGCGGGGGCGGCCGCGGCCCGGTCGCCGGCCTGCTCCAGGGAGCGGGCGTGGTTCAGGGCGTAGATGGGCATGTCCGGATCCAGGCGGGCCGCCTCGCCGTAGGCGGAGGCGGCGCCCTCCCAGGCTCCCATGTTGTAGCGCGCGTGGCCCAGCAGGTTGAGGAGCCTGGGGCTCCGGCCGGTCCGCTCCGGGTCGGCTTCCAGGCCATCCCGGAGCTCCCGGTAGCGTCCCTTCAGGTAGAAGAGGTTGAAACGTTCCTCGACCGCCTTGTCCAGGCTCGGGTCGAGGGCCAGGCAGTCATCCAGGGCCCGCTCCGCGTCGTCCAGGGATTCCAGGCGCAGGCAGCACTCGGCCTGCAGGAAGAGCTCCTCCGCGCGGTCCACCGGAGCCTGGCCGGCGCGTTCCGGCAGCTTTCGCAGGTGCACCAGGGCGGGGAGCCAGTCGGCTGCGCCGAAATGCGCCAGGGCGAGCCTGCGCCGCTGTTCCCTGTCGGCCTCCAGCACCCGTCCGAGCCTGAGGTAGTCCACCTCCACCTCGACTGGGCGCGACTCCACGCCCAGTCCGGCCAGTTCGAAGCTCACGGGGGCGCCCTCGCCGCACCTGGCAGCGAAGCCCAGGCGGCCGGCCTCCAGGGCGTCGTCCTCGGCCTCGAAGGCCCAGCGGCCGTCCAGGAGGGCCAGGTAGCGCGGTCCCCTGGCCACGAGGGTCAGTTCCACGGTGCGCCTGCCCAGGATCCAGGGGCATTCCAGCGGCGGCACCAGCCTGCGGGGGGTGCCGTTGAACACCAGGTCCATGCGCACCGTGCCGTCCCGGGGGGAGACCAGGACGCAGGCGAAGGAACTGGCGTCGGACGAGCGGACGACCAGTCCCGCCGCGCCGTCCCCTTCTTCCGGGAAGGCGAGCAGGGCTTCGGCGGTGAAGTCCCCGTACCGGTAGAGCGCGGCCTCGGTCCAGGCCAGGAGACCGTCCCGCCCGAGGGTCAGCCT